>JADFMS010000002.1 GCA_022563775.1 Fidelibacterota bacterium
TTTAATGGTACCGGTCGTGGACCGAACGAGAACACTCTGCCGTTCCAGAATTCAGGATATACTATCAACAACGAACTCGATTCATATGCTCTGGAATTAAACAGTGTGTTCGGAAGTAATATTGCCAATCGCTTCTTTTTCAGTTATAATAAATTCCGTGATTTTCGTGCTCCCGTCAGCGTGGATTTTCCGACGATAGAGATCGGAGAGGGCGGGATTACTTATACGACGGTGGGTCATGAACCGTTCTCGATACACAATATATTAGATCAGGATGTCTTCCAATTTACTAATAATCTCAGCAAATTCTCCGGAAGGCACGTATATACTGTTGGCGTCAACTATGAACAATTCAACTTCTTTAATTCGTTCAACCTGTTCCGGCACGGTGTATTTTTAGCACCGGCTGATCTATTTTTCCTGACAGGTGGATTCCTTCCTATCGATTTTCTGGATGGTATCGGCGCTACGACGTTCTCATCGCTGGATAATTTCCGTGCTCGAACAAATCCCGATAGCACTGCAAAATTTTATGACTTGAATGCGCTAATTGGTTCCGGTCCGTTTGTGGGCGAGCAAATTGATGTGGGTCAGCTGGCAGTTTATGCGCAGGACGAATTTCAAATGTCCGATAAGCTTAAATTAACATACGGACTCCGTGTAGATTTCCCAATTTATTTTACGGAACCTGTTGATAACCCATTCTCGAGAGCTATGAAACTGTTAGACGAAAACGGTAAGTCCGAAACCGTTGATCAGAGTAAACTCCCGGGAGCAGACCCGTTATTCTCTCCGAGAGTCGGATTTAATTATGATGTGAATGGAGACAGGTCGCTCCAGCTCAGAGGGGGCACCGGAATATTCACAGGGCGGCTACCATTTGTCTGGATAGGGAATAATATTTCAAATCCGGGTCCAAATCCAAACCTCTTCCCCGCATTTTCAGAAGCGGATGTACCGGCTGAGCATGTAACTGACGATGGGTCAGGCCGTCTTGTCCCGGGCAGGTCAATTTTGAAGCAGAGCTTCTTCCTGAATGCGATGGCTAATGATTTTAAATGGCCTCAGGTCTGGACGACAAACATTGCGGTCGATAAACAACTACCCTGGAACATGCTGGGGACGTTTGAATTTCTATACGGTAAAGATTTGAATTCGGTTTATGTAAGAAACGCCGACCTTGTGGCTCCGGTTGGCAATCTTCCAGCTCCTGACGGCAGACCAATTTACGGTGGAGGTATACTGAATGCCAGTGTGATTGTAAATGGAGATACAATCTCACATGCCGGTGGTGGCGCTTACATATTAGATTCGGCAAGCGAGGGCCGCAATTTCAACTTCACTGTGCAGCTGCGCAAGAATTTCGAATCCGGGTTCGATGGCAGTTTGTCGTATACTTTTTCGGAAGCAAAAAGTAGGTTGAAATCGACTGAAATAGCTTTCGAAATTTGGCAACAAAATCCGATTCAAGAAAATCCGAATAATCCTAATCTCGGCTTTTCCGAATTCGGTCAAAAGCACCGAATCATTGGCGGTGGAACGTACACCCACAGCTGGTCGGAGAGACTGTCAACGCACTTCGGAATATTCCTTGAACTAGCTGAAGGAAATCAATTTGCCGGAGCGGGTGGGAATCGCTATTCATTCACATATTCAGGTGATATTAACGGCGATGGTTCCCCCTCAAATAACGACCTAATTTACATACCGAAAATCCAAAGCGAAATCAATTTAGTCGATTTTACTGATTCGGACGGAAATGTGGTCACTGCAGCTCAACAATGGACTGCATTAGATGCTTTCATCGAGCAGGACAATTACCTGAGTGGTCATCGCGGTGAGATCGCCGAACGATTTGGAGCCGTGAATCCCTGGTATAGCAACATTGATCTGCGTATCCTTCAGGATTATGCGTTGTCACTCGGTGAGACGAGTCATAAAATACAGCTCAGCCTCGACATTCTGAATTTTACCAATCTCATTAATTCAGACTGGGGGGTTAGAAAAGTTGCCACCGTTTCTGCAACCTCACCAATAAGATTTACCGGATATGATGCCGACGGTATTCCCGAGCTCAACTTTACAGGACCTACGGAGACGTATATCAATTCTCCTGATCTCTTTTCCCGCTGGCAGGTTCAGGTTGGGCTGAGGTATTTCTTCTAAGGAAACTCAGTTAGATGAGGCAGTCCATTTTAAACACTGTCTCCGCTGTTAAAAGCTCCCTAATAATTTAGGGAGCTTTTTCTATATCTGCCTATTTAGAACTATCTAAAATCATTGACATTACCGTCTTACCTACTATATACTTCTCTGCGTTTTCGGGGATATGGTGTGAATTTTATGATTTCGGGAATTGAACTTCGTTGAATATCCGATTCAAAGATATAAAGGAGATGAATAGATGCAATCAGTTAATATTTGGGCAGGAAATAATTTTAAACAAATAATTTAGATAGGAGTCTAAGATTGTCTGTAATTGGAGTGATGGGCGGAAAGGGAAGTTTTTCTGAAGAAGCAGCGCATATATTTGCAAGCAATAATGGTATTGATCCATTTGATATAGAATACCTTATTTCGTCAGAAAGTGTAATGGCCGCTGTTGAGAATATGAATGTAGAATATGGTGTGTTTGCTATTGAAAACGCCAAAGGTGGGGTGGTGATAGAGAGTGTAGAAGCGCTAGCGGTCCATAAATGTAAAATTGTGGAAATGTTTTACGTTCCTATAAGTCAAAATCTCCTCGTCAGATCTGGTACGCTTATAGGGAATATTACAGAGATACATTCGCATCCACAGGCTTTAAGGCAGTGCAAAGACTTTTTAGCAGAACATTTTTGGACAAGACCTCTTGTGGATGCAGATGACACAGCTGAATCGGCTCGGCGGTTAAAAGAAGGAAAATTACCTGATTCCGCTGCGGTAATAGCGGCTAAATCATGTGCGGAAATATATGGTTTGGAGATAATTCAAGAGGATATTCAGGATTTAAAAAACAATCTCACACTATTCCTTGGAATCAAGAGTATAAAATAGTAATAAACTTTTTTTCTGATAACAAAGCAGGTTATTCAATAACGTTAGAATCAGAGCTCAAAGTGGGAGAAGATGAAATTACGTAACCTTACTCTCCTCGTTGGAAGTATCATTTCCGTTATCTCTGCCGTGGGGATAGCTACTGCTATGCCTGATATGAGCGTTTATTTTGGGGATGTCCCGAATTCAGAATTTCTTGTAAAACTGGTTCTGACGATTCCGTCACTTGCCATCGCATTGAGTGCATTCTTTTTTGGTTACTTGCTGGATAAGTGGGGAAGGAAACCGGTTCTAATTTTGGGTCTGATAATTTATGTTTTGGCGGGCACATCCGGGTTTATAATCGATTCATTATACATCATGTTGCTGAGTAGGCTGGCATTGGGAATAGCTGTTGCCGGTACAATTAGCGGAATAACTACTCTTTTGATTGATTATTTCCACGGAAAAGAGCTTGATAGGTATATGGGATATCAAGGTGCGTTTCTTGCTATTGGAGGATTGTTGACCTTGACATTTTCAGGTATTTTAGCCGATATTGGATGGAGGTATCCGTTTTTGATCCACCTATTTGGTCTTCTGATACTTCCCGGAGTTATATTCTTTATATCCGAACCGAAAATTCCTTCTAAGCCTGAATTAGAACGGAATGGTGAAATTGGAATTCAAGTGCATTATAAGCCGATACTTGGGATCTATGCGCTTGCGTTCGTTACCATGTTAACGATCTTCATCTTCCCGGTTCATCTGCCGTTTTTACTTACGAGTAAATTAGGACTAAGTAACACTCAGGTAGGTCTGGTGCTGGCTTTTCAAACACCGATAGCGATTATTATCTCAATAAATTTCAGCAAGATAAAAGCGATATTATCGTTTCAGACGATGTTTGCTCTGATATTTTTGTCTATAGGAATAAATCATTTCATCGTGGCAACATCTGCTGATTATTGGATGATCTTATTCAGCATGCTGTTCGGGGGAATTTCATTGGGCTTATTCCCGCCAACCCTCAATGTATGGCTGGCTTCCGTTATTTCTCCTGATATCAGAGGGAGAGCCATAAGCGGACTCACAACTTTTATATTTCTGGCGCAATTTATGACCCCTATCATCACACAACCGTTGGTGGAAAGTGTTGGGCTGGTCAAGGTTTTTGGCTACGCCGGCACAATGTCGTTGCTTTTATTCGGTCTGATGATAGTGATAAATAGAAGAATAAGTAGTGAAATTTGAAAAAGAAGCGATAATAATATTCAGGTAGTTATCGGGGATGGAGAGTGAAATTTTATATGGAATTAACGAGAAAGAGACGTTAGGAATTTTGAGGTTAAAATGGGTTCAGAGACAAAGTCGGTACTAATAGTTGAAGACGATGAAGACACAGCTGAGATTTTATCCGAAGCGTTACAGCAGTTAGACTATAACGTGGCTGCGGCAGTTACAAATGGCGCGGATGCAATCGCATGTGTGCAGGAGAATGTACCCGATATTATTCTTATGGATATTGAATTATTAGGTGATATGGACGGCGTTCAGACTACAAGGGAAATTCTCATGATATGTGAGGTCCCGGTGGTCTATTTGACGGGACGGACCGATGATGAAACTCTTGACAAAGTTAAGAAAACAAATCCGTACGGCTATATAGTTAAACCCTTCGAAGTCACAGAACTGAAAGTGGCGATTGAATTGGCTTTATACAAGCATGATGTTGAAGTTGGTAGAGAAAAATTGATAACGGAGCTTCAAGACATTGTGGCAAATGTAGTAAGGCAGTATATAGGAGCTGAAAAATTAGGTCCGAACGGGAAAAATTGGTTCGGATAGAACCAAATTAGGCAATTCGTAGTCGCCAAGAACCGCATGAAGTGTCTCAATGTCGGTGGTTAATACAATAATCTTTCTTTTCAAATCATAATATTTCCCTATAATTTTTCTTAAAAACATACAGGTTGACATTACTGCGATATGCCGTTACTTTCCTTCTCTTGGGAAAAACACGATCACGAAAATGAGGAATTTAATTGATAACTAAAGATAAAATTTCCGATGTAGAATTAGCCGAACAGCTTCAAGATTCGTATAAGAACATTCTTGAAGAGGTAGGAAAGGTAATTATCGGTCAAACTGATATAATTACAAGTCTGCTTTTATCGTTACTATCAAAGGGACATTGCCTGCTTGTCGGAGTACCCGGACTCGCAAAGACACTTTTAATAAAGACTATTTCGGAGGTATTGGATCTGTCATTCAGCAGGATACAGTTCACACCTGACCTCATGCCATCCGACATAACGGGTACGGAACTACTTGAACAAAATATTGATACGGGCAAAAGGGAATTTCATTTTGTAAAAGGACCGGTTTTTGCCAACATTTTGCTTGCCGATGAGATAAACAGAACACCTCCCAAAACACAAGCAGCGCTTCTTGAAGCAATGCAAGAGCACCAGGTGACAGCGGCGGGTAGGTCTATGGCGCTTGACGAGCCGTTCTTTGTCCTTGCAACACAAAACCCGATAGAGCAGGAAGGCACCTATCCGCTTCCGGAGGCTCAGTTAGACCGATTCATGTTCAATCTAAGAATAGAATATCCTTCAAAAGAAGAAGAGATAAATATAGTAAAAGCAACAACCGGTTCTGTTAGAAATAAGCCTGAGGTTGTGTTAACAAAGGAACAAATAAAGACATTTCAATCGCTTGTTCTGCGGGTACCTGTTGCTGATAATGTTATTGAGCATGCAGTAAATCTTGCATCTAGAACCCGGCCGAATTTGAACGGAGCTCATGCAACGGTAAGTAGGATGGTCGAATGGGGCGCCGGTCCCCGCGCATCTCAATATATGATTCTTGGAGCAAAGGTTAAGGCATTGCTCGACAGCAGAACCACTCCTGCCATAGAAGATGTAAATGCAATCGCAAAACCCATCTTGAGGCATCGGATTGTCATGAGTTTTACAGCTGAGGCAGAAGGAATGACGGTAGACTCCCTGATAGACGAGCTTATCGAAGAACAAACAGCTTAATAAAAGCAGATAATGTCCGACCGTCTGAAATACTTAGATCCGGTAGCGCTTTCCACTGTTAAAAATATGTACATCAGAGCTCGGATGATAGTCGAAGGATTTATTACGGGACTTCATCGGAGTCCATATCATGGATTTAGCGTAGAGTTTTCAGAGCACAGGCAATATATGCCCGGTGATGAACCGAAGCATATTGATTGGAAATTATTCGGTAAAACAGACCGAATCTATATCAAGCAATTTGAAGAAGAAACTAACCTGAAAGCATATATATTGCTTGATTCCAGTGCTTCGATGAACTATTCGTCAGGCGGAATAAGTAAACTCGAATTTGCCTCATATATAGCAGCTTCACTTGCCTACCTTATGCTAAAACAGAGGGATGCAGTTGGTCTATGTGTGGTGGATGAAAAAATCCGCTCATATCTTCCGCCAAGTTCCCGCTCAACACATTTAAAGTTACTGCTCGAACAGCTCGATGACGTTAAATCAGGTGGGGAGACGGATCTGGCTACGAATTTTCATGAACTCGCAGAAAGGATTCATCGGCGTGGATTGATTATAATCCTTTCCGATTTGATGGATGAACCGGAACGAGTGTTGAACAGTTTAAAACACTTCAGATATAAAGAACATGAAGTAATAGTCTTTCAAATACTTGATCCCGCCGAGATAAACTTTGAATTTCCCCGTGAAGCCCTGTTCAGAGATATGGAAACAGGAGAAAGTCTGAATGCGGATCCATGGCATATTAAAAGCGATTACAAAAAAAAGATGCAGGAATTCTTGGACGAATACAAATACGGATGTTTACAGAATAACATCGATTATTACCAGTTGAGTTCTTCATCGAATCTTGCAAAAGTGCTATCGGATTTCTTAATTACGAGGAAAAAGGTAGGTGGATAAGTTATGAAAATGCCTCTCACTTGAGTGAAAGGCATTTTCAGATTGTTCTTAACGGGTAATAGTTATATTAAGGATTATACCCTAACTCTTTTGCTTTGTCCATTGCCTTTTGCGCTTCATCAGGGTTACCCATTTTCATGTATATACCAACGAGCTGTCTCCAGTAAATATTTTCTGTGGGCGCGCAATCAGCGGCTTTCAGAAGGTAAACAGCAGCTTCCTCTAATTTGCCTTCCATTTTCGAGTAAATCACCGATACATTCGAGATGGCATCACAGTCATCAGGATTTAGGGCAAGACTTCTAATGAACATCTCTTCGGCTTTCTCATACTCATCAGCTCTGAGATAGATAACACCCAAGTTATATACCAAATTGGCATTATCCGGATCAGCTACAAGAGCTTTCTGATAAATAATCTCTGCTTCTTCCGCATTGCCTGAGGCGTCTAAATTTTGTGCCAGCATCTGGAGAGCAGTTAAATTCCCAGGTTCAACTTCGAGTATAATTCTAAGCTGATAGTTTGCATCCTCATAATTTTTTTCTTGAGAATATAGTATGGACAAATTCAATAGTGCCTTCATATCAGAAGGATCAAGTTCTGCTGCTTTATTTAGGTATTTCTTCGCTTTGTCAATCTCTTTAGTGTGTAGATATACAGAAGCGATACTGGAATATGTTTGCGCTCTATCGGGAATCAATAATACTGCATTCGCAAAGGAAACCAGGGCTATCTCAAGCGTTGAATCCGGGTTGGAAGATTCCTGAGTTAGTACGGCGTTAAAATTATTCGCGCCGCTATTAAATTCGTCCACCCAATGACGCTCAAGTTCATTTGCTATTTCATTAGCGAACTTGTCTGAAATGGAAAGAGATAGATCAAACATTTTTGTCAATTCTTCCCATCTCTTTTGTTTTGAGTAAACATTTATACCAAGCCAGTATGAAGGAACGGGATTCATCGGTTCATTTTCGACGGCTAAGAGAGCCAGTTCTTCGGCTTTTTCAAGATTATTTTCTTGAATGTAAACTTTTGCGGACATCATCTCAGTACTGTCGCAGGCTATCCAATAGGAGCCTAAAGATAGAATACTGATGAAAAAGATAAGCGTAGATTTTGATTTCATAATTTATTCCCGGTGTTAATAGTTTTCAGTCGAAATTTTAACCTAAAAATTATTTTGAATCAAGCAATTTATCTTTGAGATTGCCGTAGGGTGCAGCAAATACACCCTTATCCGTAATTATTGCCGTGACGAGAGAGTTTGGGGTAACATCAAAAGCGGGTGAATAAACTTTTGTTCCGGCGGGTGCTGTCGTTATTCCGAATCCATGCGTGACTTCCAACGGATTTCTCTCTTCTATAGGAATATCATCACCTGTTTTGGAATCAAAATCTATAGTAGAGACAGGTGCAGCGACATAGAATGGTATTTTATGGTAATCAGCCAATACGGCAATAGAGTAAGTACCGATCTTATTGGCTACATCGCCGTTATTCGCAATGCGATCGGCACCTACAATAACAAAGTCAATATCTCCGTTTGCCATAACATGACCAGCCATATTATCAGTAATCAGTGTGGTTTCAATCTCCGCCCGCTGTAATTCCCATGTTGTAAGGCGAGCACCCTGAAGTAAGGGACGGGTTTCATCGACATACATTTTGATATTCTTTCCGGATTCAACTGCTGAAAATATCACTCCGAGCGCAGTGCCGTAATTACCTGTTGCAAGACCACCGGCGTTGCAATGGGTTAACCCCGTTGCTGATTCAGGTAGCAATCTTGCCCCGTACTGACCAATTTTTTTGCATGATATATAATCTTCTTCGAGAATTGAATTGGCTTCCGTCAACAAAAGCGAACGAATCTTATTGATATCGTTTAATAAACTTTCTTTGACCTTGTTTAATAGTTTCTTTATTGCCCAACTCAAATTAACAGCGGTCGGACGAGTGGAAATCAATAATTTTGCAGCATCCTGAATTTGTACGGTAAATTCATCAAGGTCATTCCCGCCGTATTGATTCGCGGCGAGAACCAATCCGTAGGCTCCGGCTATTCCTATTGCCGGGGCTCCCCTGATTTTAAGAGACTGTATTGCTTCAGCGACTAAATGGTAATCGGATATTTCAAGAATCTTTAATTCGCCCGGAAGCAGCGTTTGATCTATCATGGATACTTTTCCGTCTTTCCATTCAATTGTTGGTGGACGATTCATACTCATACCGAATTTGTAAAGAAGTGAACTGTCAAAATAGTCGAGGTTACTTCAGCAAGGGGGTATCATCATAAAGAGTGAATTTGCTGAATTTTGAAAACCGGCTGTTTATATCCTCGGCAGTGATATTCAGAAGGCGTTCGACACCAAAATCTTCCACACAAAATGAAGCGAGGATAGTTCCCGCAACCATTGCCCGCTTTAAATGTTCCTCCGATAAAGAATCCGCCATTGCGATGTAAGACATGAATCCTCCCGCAAATGTGTCACCGGCACCGGTAGGGTCAACAACTTCATCTACAGGGAAGGCAGGAACATGAAACTTAAAATCATCTCCGAAAATTATTGCGCCATGTACTCCCTTTTTGATGATGACAAATTTTGGGCCCATTTCGAGAATCTTTAATGCTGAATTTGATAGAATGGATTTTCCCGAAAGCATCGCCGCTTCTTTATCGTTAATCAGAAGAATATCTATCTTCTCTAATATTTCCTTTAGTTGAGGTAGTGTAGTGTTTATCCAAAGATTCATGGTGTCACAAGCAACAAGTTTGGGATTTTCGAGTTGTTCGAACACTTTCATCTGAAGCTCGGGATGGATATTCCCGAGCAGAGTATAGTCAGATTTGGAATGCGATTTCTGTAATTCAGGCATAAACGATTTAAATACGTTCAATTTGGTAAAAGTGGTAGTTCGCTCGGAGAAATCCTCCGAGTACACTCCACCCCAACTGAATGTTTCACCCTCTTCAATTTTGAGACCGGAAGTATCTATACCTTTGTTGTTCATGGAACGAATTATATCTTCGGGATAGTCTTTTCCGACTACTCCAACCATTTTAGGATAAGTAAAATTTGATGCCGCAAGGCAGGCATAGTTAGCTGAACCGCCAATTATCTTTTCCCGTTTGCCTTTAGACGTTTCTATGGAATCGAACGCAACAGAACCGACGACAAGTAAACTCAAATTTATTCTCCAATCTCGTTAGCATAATTAGCAGAATGAAGGTAAAGCTTAGAATGACTGAAACTCAACATACTTTTATTTATGCGTCTATTTTCTAAGTGACAGTAGTAAAAACTTTAAAAATGAATTGTTGATATAAAAAATAGGAGCCACCTTGAAGTGGTTCCTATCATTAAAAATTAATCTGCCGTCAATTTAAATGTAATTGGAATTGAAATCCAAACGCCGACGGGTTTATCCCGTTGTTTAGCGGGCTTAAATCTCGTTTTACCGATAGCATCCATCGCAGCTTCATCTAAACCGGTATTAGGGATGCCTTTCTGAATCTTCATTTCTCGTACTATCCCCTTTTCATCTATAAACGCTCTAACGATGACCATTCCCTCAATTCCTGCTTCACGTGCGATTTCCGGATATTTAGCGCGTTTTTTGATACCCTCATATCCACCCACGGGAACCGGGTCCTCATCATAAGGGATAAATTCGATCATCTGATCGGGTGGAGGAGGAGGTTCGATCTCGGAAAACATATCAATTGTGGTAGGGTCGATAGTAACATCATCAAGAAGATCATCGCTCTCCGACTCAACCGGTATTGATGGACGCGCAGGAGGAGGAGGAGCTTCAAATTGCTGTGTTATATCAACCTTCTCGATATTAATTTCCACCTTTGGAGGAGAAGGTTTAATCCGTTTTTCACGAAATCTTGGATACGCCAGTCCAAGAGTGATTAGCAAGAGAAAAGAGAACATGAAACCGATTTCAATCAATCTTCGGTATTGAGTTTTCAAACTAACTTCGACTTTTTTGTAATCCATCAGCTCGACCCGTGTTTGGAGGAATAATTAACTCTTAACGCTCCGGCTTCCCTAAGTTCCTGATGGATATCACTCACAATCCCGAAATTCGCTTTCTGATCTATCTTCATAGATACGATAAGTCGCGGATCATTTACAAACCGCTCATAAATTACGGTTCTTACTCCTCGTACCTGTACAATTTTATCGTCGACGCTGATAATACCAGCCTTGGAAACCCATATATAAGAAACATGTCTTTTTGTAGTAAGTTTCTCAATTTTGCGGGCATGGGGAAGGTCAAGAGGAAGTCCGTCAAATTTCTTCAGCACTGTGGTCACCATGAAGAATATAAGAAGCATAAATACGATATCCGGCATAGATGCTGTCGGTATACCTTCCATGGACTGCTGTTTTTTCTGAAATTTCATAATTAAAATTCCGGCTCAGCTATAGAAATTCTTGTAGCGTTAGCCATTTTAAGCTGGTCGAGAACTGATACAAAGACTTGATAGTCTGTTTCCCTGTCAGTTTTAATGGAGAATATCAGGTTCGGATTTTTGCCCATTTTCATTTTGACACTACTACGTATATCAACCATGTTAATCGGCTCTTCATCCAACATAATATTACCTGCCGCATTTATCAGCAGGTTAGAGATATTTTCTTTAGGAATTTCTTTTTCTTCACCAGGCGCCGGAAGAACCAGCGATAATCCTTTATCCGTGTCTATAGTTGTGGTAACAAGGAAAAATACCAACAATAAAAAAGCGATATCGGCTAAAGAGCTGGTAGGGATTTCATTCGGGTGCTTTTTCCTTTTTTCTAAAAGCATATCATCGGCACCTGTTACTTACTAAGAAGCGCTATCGGAGGAACCTGATACATCAAGTTTCCCATCACTAAGATCGGTGAGAGAGTCAATTAATTCCACAGAACTTTCTTCCATGTTAATAATAAGACTGTCAACTTTAGATATGAAATAGTTATGCGCTGTTTGAATTAACATGGCTACTATGAGACCGAAAAGAGTCGTTAACAGTGCTTCGGAAATACCACCGGCAACAATCGAAGGTGATATATCATCTGCCGCTGCGATATCTTCGAAAGCGCCGACCATACCGGACACCGTTCCGGTAAATCCTAATAAAGGCGCGATAGTTGAAATAGTTCCAAGCCAAATAAGGTTGCGTTCAAGAAAAGCCATTTCAATTGTTCCGGCGCTGCCTATGGCTTTTTCAACTGCCTCTACGCCTTTATGCGCGCGCATGAGACCCGCATAGAATATCGAAGCTACAGGACCTACGGTATTAGAAGATACTTCCATTGCGCCTTCATAACCTTTTTGGTTTAATGCAGTTTTGATTTCCTGCATGAATTTACGTGTGTCAATTGACGCACGAGAAAGAGTTATGAATCGCTCGACAACAAAAGCAATACCTACAATAAGCAAAATAAGAATAGGATACATAAACGGACCACCGTCGAAAAATTTGTCAACCATCTATTTTCTGCCTCCAAATTGTTAAATAATTACAAACTATTAAAAAAATATTTACCTGCCTTATATGGTCAAAGAATATATTCCTCTAAAGGCACCGTAGAATAATTATAATATTAACAATTGTCAATAATTATATCCAACACGAATCAGTTTTCTCTAAGGTCTAATACCGCGTCGGCAAGATCTTTTGCTTCAGGCAATAACTCCAGTGCTTTTAGTACTTGAATATCCTTTTGTATTTTCACTTTAAAACGACCGTTTCTTCCAAACAACGCAGCTGCGATTTCAGATTTAATCAGATTCTTGACGTATTCTTTATCTTTTTCTATCGCCTCTTTATCAAGTTCAAACTCTGATTCTTCAACTAATGAAGCGAACTCAAGCAGCATCTCTTCGGAAATCTCAAAGCTTTCCATAAATTTATTTTCATCAGAGGCTAATTGTTTATTATCGGAAGCATGCTTTGATGCATAAGTGAATACGAACCGGTCAGGTTCGCTTAGGAGTTTGATTGTCGCCTTCTCCAAATTGATGTTGAGCGGCACGATCAGATCAGGAGTTATTCCACCGCCTCCCCTGACTGTCCTGCCTGATTTGGTGGGATAAGTAGGGCGATCGTCTTTTTCCGGGTCTACCTGGTTTTGAGCGTCGTCCCTGATATCCTTGTAATATTGTTCCGTCCCATTTTCATAAGGTCTTTGTATCAGTCGTCCGCTCGGTGTGTAGTATCTTGCTATCGTTACCCTGATAGCAGAGCCGTCTTTCATTTTCCATTGTCTTTGAACCAAACCTTTTCCAAATGTTGTCTCGCCGACCACCAACCCTCTATCGAGGTCCTGAATCGCGCCTGCCACTATTTCAGAGGCGCTTGCGGAACCCCTATTCACTAAGATAATCAAGGGATGCCGAGCGTGAGTTGCTTTGGATGTGGAAAAATACTCTTCATTTGCGCTTGATACTCTGCCCTTGGTGTAGACGAGAACCTCACCGCCTTCAATAAATTTATCAAGGACATCAACTGCTTCTTCCAAATAACCGCCCGCATTCGAGCGGAGGTCCAAAATAAGATTTTCCATTCCCTGTGATTCAAGAGATTGCATAGCCTTTTCTATTTCATCACTCGTTGTTCTTGAAAATCGGTTAAGCAGTATATAACCGGTTTCATCATTAATCATAAATGAGGAGAGAACCGAGTAGATCGGAATTTCATCTCTGATAATCGTCAGGTCAAAATCATCTTCAACTCCATTCCTTCTGACGGTAATATCTACTCTCGAGCCCTTTGGACCTCGAAGTCGGGTAAAAACTTCCTTGTAAGTGATGTTCTTGGCTGACTCATTGTCGATGGAAATAATTTTATCTCCTGTCGTCAAACCAAGTTTTTCTGAAGGCGAACCGACTATCGGAGCGATAACCGTAATATATCCGTCAAGTATGTCAAACTCAATTCCGATTCCCTGAAACTTTCCCGAGAAACTTTCTTCACTCTTCTTAAACCGCTCTTTATCGATATAAACCGAATGTGGATCGAGTTCTGCCATCATACCACGATAGGCTCCGGTCATTACCTTTTCCCAATCAACTTTGTCCACGTAGTATTGATTCATTATCTGGATCATATTATTAAAAACTTCCAATTTGGAAAAGAGGTCCGGCGCAGACTGACCGATATTAACACTTGCAAATCCGACTACAAGCGTGAGTGTGGTTATCAATAATATTTTTATACGTCTCTTCATTAAAACTCCTTTAGAAACAAATCCCGGTGATACAGTCCCTCAGTTTTTGAACTACGTTTCTCCATCAACGGTTCCAATTTCGGTCAATATATACAACACTTTATCAATATGCAATGTCATCCTAAGTACAATTCATTTTGACTGAAAGAGTTCATTGATCGTTTTCTCAAATTCAGACTTACCCCATCCGAGTTTAAAGGTTATTCTAAGTAGATAGACGTCAATTTCGGCGAAAATGTTCTGTGGCAGTTTAAAAGCGTCTTTTTCAGTAGTGATGAGAAAATCCGAGTTAGAGGATATGAATTTGTTCTTTATCTCAGTGAAGTCTCTCTCCGTATAAATATGGTGATCCGGAAATTTAAGCAATTCAACTTGTGACGGCTCAAAGGAATTCAGTGTCGATAGGAAACCGTCAGGATTTCCAATTCCGCAAAAAGCGGTGAGTTTTTTACCGCTCAATTCAGATAATTCTAATTCTTCGTCTGAATTCAGATTAATCAACAAATCAGGCTCTTTCACTCCTCCGCACAAAACAGTTTCGTTTTTAAGATATTTTTTGATTTTGTGAGATTCTTCTTCAATACCCATGAAAACCACTATGTCAGCTCTTTTAAGCGATTTGAGGGGTTCTCTCAATCGTCCTGCGGGAAGCAAAAGTCGTTCTTCTAATTTCTTGCTGTCATTAACGATAACTATATCTAAGTCTCTTTTCAGAGTGCGATGCTGAAAGCCGTCATCAAGTATGATTAGTTCTGATTTCGCCTTTTCGACGGCTTCGGCAGCGCCTCTAATTTTATTGGGATCAATAGATATAGTCAAGTTTTCAACTCTGTTTTTTAACAGAAACGGTTCATCACCCGATTCAAGCCAATCGCTTATCTTCTCATACGGCAGATACAATTTAGGTGAATTAGAACTCTGCCCGTAACCACGAGAGACGACGGCGATATTTTTTCTGTATGCGGAAATCATATCAATTAGATACAAAACAAGGGGAGTTTTCCCTGTGCCGCCGACCGATAAATTGCCTACGCTGATCACTGTCGCGTCGACTCTGTTTTGACTAAAAACCCCTAAATCAAAAAACAGATTCCGCAGTGCGATCAGTGTTCTATATAGAAGTGAGAGTGGGTACAGTATCGGGAGAAGAAATTCAGTCATGAAGTGCAGATTTAGTCCTTGCTATCATCCTTAGATGAAGTTCTGTTGACAATAAGTTCCGCTGCTCTTTGAGAGGCTCCCGTTTTACCAAGAGAATCTTTGACCATCAAAAGTCTTTTTCTTGTATCCTCCATAAGAGTTTTATCTCCGAGCAGTGAAAGTCCTTCGGAAGCCAGGCGAGTTGCCGTGACTTCTGATTGTAAAATTTCCGGCACGATCTTCTCACCTGCAACTATATTAACAAGTCCGATATTCTTTAATTTTACGAGCAGCTTACCCAAAAACCAGGAAATGGGAGAGACCCTATACACGATTATCATCGGTGTGCCCAAACAAGCGGACTCTAATGTTGCACTGCCCGAAGCCACGAACAGCATATCTGAATGCTGCATCACGTCATAGATATCATTAGAGTGTTCCAAATCCTTACCGGTTTCAATAATTGAATAGATCTTTTCATTCAAAGTTGGTGAAATGCCGGTAACGGTTTGAAGGTCGGGGAGCTCTTTCTTCATTAGTCCAACTGCCTCTACCATCTGAAGGTAAAGATTTTCAACTTCCTGCGCTCTGCTTCCGGGTAATAAACCGACAACGGGATTGTCTAATTTGAAACCATGTTTTTGGTAAAACTCCTCACGAGAATATCTACCGTTTAATCCCTCGAGGATAGGATGACCGACAAAATCAACTCTGACTCCGGCAGCTTTGTATAACTCCTCTTCAAATGGAAAAACAACTATCATGTGGTCAACGAGCCGGGATATTTTTTTTATTCTTCCGGCACCCCATGCCCAGATTTGAGGACTGATGTAATAAACGATTCTGCAGCCCAATTTTTTTGCTTTTTTTGCTAACCGGAGGTTGAAACCGGGATAATCTATCAATATAACGGTCTCCGGACGGTTAGTTTCTATCCATTCTGTCAGCTCGTTCATGAGCTTACGAATGAACGGCAGATGCTTAATTACTTCAGAGAATCCGAGAAATGACATTTCGCGAATGTGGTGAAGCAGCTCCATACCTGCGGCTTCCATATTATCACCGCCAATTCCGGTGATCTTGACATCGGGAAATAATTTTTTAATCGCCGCGACGAGTTTACCGCCTTGAACATCACCCGAAAGCTCGCCTGCTATTATCAGAATAGAATTAGAATTCATTAATTACTCACAAAAAGATGCCAATATATTTCTGAGGCTATTCCTTGTTAATGACAGAAATAATTTTTAACGCTACTTCCAAAGCCGCTATTCCGTCTTCACCTGTTACCAGCGGTTTCTCTCCTGTCTGAACAGAGTGCGCAAATGCTTTTAGCTCGGTAAGAAGAGGATTATCATCCACCACTTTCGGCGAATTAAGATAAATGTTCTTTACTTCATCATTCAATTGGATCTGGGACAGTTTCAAGCCTTTACCGGGTGAGTCGGCAGAGCTAATTTCAAAGATGCGAGTTTCATTTTTTAAGAAATCAAGAGTTATGTATGAGTTCTTCTCAAAGATTCTCATCTTTCGCATACCCTTCTGACTTATGCGGCTCGCAGTCAAGTTTGCTACGCATCCGTTCCCGAAAGTCAATCTCGCATTGGCTATGTCTACGTTATCGGTAATGACAGAAACTCCGTTCGCATCAATTGCTTCCGGTTTGGATTTGGTCATATGTAGAACAAGATCAATATCATGGATCATCAGATCAAGCACGACATCAACGTCAATATTTCTCGGTTGAAATTCCATGAGTCGGTGGCACTCAATAAACATAGGATCGAATTCTGAATGTTCGAGAGCCCGGTAAGTTCCGCTAAATCGCTCAATGTGACCGACTTGAACTATACAGTTTTTATCTTCAGCTAGTTTAATCAGTGTGCGGGCATCTTCGAGATTATCGCAAATCGGTTTTTCTACAAATACGCTTTTACCCTTGTTCAGAGCTTCAATGGCAACTTCAAAATGGCTGTTTGTGGGTGTTACAATAGATATGGCATCAACATTGTCCAATAATTCTTCCTGGGATTCAAATGAAGCGGTTCCTTGCATTGATTCCACTTCATCCGCTCGCTCATTATCAATATCGAAGAAGCCGATGAGTTCAACTTCATCAATAGTGATGAGGTTTTTCAAATGGGCAGCTCCAAGATGCCCAACTCCTATAACGCCTATTCTGACTCTTTCCATTTCGGTATAATTATCATATCTTAGAGAAAAAAATATATCCTGCATGAATCGTTATTCCAAACTAATAGTTTTGGGTTATCCTATTACCGATATGAGAGAAAGTACCCACACACAGTTTGAAATTCTTGGAAACGCCAGTCCGGAATCGTTGAAGGAAGTATACATCTCGAGTACAGGAGAGACAAAATTATTTGAGTTTCAATATATCCCGCCGATAACAGGTATAGAGGGCGGAAATGAAAAAATTAAAGATTTTAAGCTCCAAGATAATTAAATTCTTATCAGGAGGATTTACGTCTTTGGTCCAAATACTTGCATTACTTCTACTTTTCAATTTGCCTCAGGGCAAAACGAATTCTTTAGATAAGGAATACATCCAAACCGTTGAGCTCGCCAGCAGGCTTTTTTATATAGGGGAGATTGATAGTGTTAAGAAGTACGGTGACTTGCTTATAGAAAAATATCCGGAAAGAAGTGAAGGATATAGGCTAATTTGTATGTATTGGATAAGCGATAACGATTGGAACAAAGCAATTAAATGGGGTAAGAAGGCAGTTAAGAAGAACGAAAATTCCGGTATGGCACATCACTGGCTTGGCAGGGCATACGGACTGAAGGCAAGAAACTCTTCAAAATTCAGAGCCGCTTTTATTGTTGGTAACATCCGTGAGCATTTTAAAAGAGCAGCTGAAATAATGCCTGAATATATAAAAACACACGAAGATCTGTTTAACTTTTACTCCGGTTCACCAAAGATTGCCGGAGGTTCCGTGGAAAAAGCCAAAGAAGAATTGGAACATATTGAGAAATTGGATCCCTATAGAGGCGCGGATATGAAAGCAAACTATTTCCTCTCATTAGGGGAGTACGGACTCGCAGAAAAGGAAATCGAAAAAGCCATAAATTTGGATAGTATGAACATTGCCAATCGCTGGACGAAGATGTACATTCTCAAAAACATCAATGTAATGTCGTCAAGAAAACAGCTGAGAATTATACATAAGATGTCTCCGGGAGATTCTTTAAAAATCTTTTATCAACTCGGATTAACTTATTTATCTGAAGGGGACAGTTTACAAGCAGGCATTGATATTTATAACCGCTACCTCTCAAGCCCTGTAGTAAAATCATCACCTACTTATGTGGCATCATTCTGGCGACTCGGAATGGTTTATGAAAAAGCGGGTGATTATCCTAACGCAAAAGCGAAATATGAAGAAAGTCTGAAGCTAAACCCCAATTTTAATCCGGCAAAACGATCTTTAAAGAAACTAAATAAACTTATTAGCAGCCGTAAGAACTGAATTCATACTCAAATTTCTGTTCAAGACCTGAATTTGAAGTGTATTATATCGCCATCTTCAACAAAATGCTCTTTCCCAACCGTCATGACCAACCCCTTATCTCGTACCGCTGATTCAGATTGAAAGTCAATTAGGTCCTCATATTTAATAATATCAGCTTTAATAAATCCTGATTGAATATCAGAATGAATTTTTCCTGCTGCTTCAGCCGCAGAAGTGCCATCCGTTACCGTCCACGCCTTAACTTCATTGGATTGAGTCGTAAAGAATGTTATCAATTCTAATAGTTCATATCCAACACTAACTAAAATCTCCAAGCCGGATTCGACAATACCCATCTCCTCCGAAAATAGATGCCGTTCTTCCGAAGGAAGGTCTAAAATCTCTGCTTCCAACTTGCTGCAGAGCGAGATAAAGGGAATTCCACGAGCTATCGCGGCTTCAGATACCTGTTCGAGTAATGGATCATCGTCCGTTTTGAGTTGTTCCTCTCCGATATTCGCCACAAAAAATTGAGGTTTCGCTGAAAGCAAATAAAGCTGATCAAGAAAAGCATGTTCCGGCTCCTCAAGCCTGAGGCTCGAAACGGGGGTTCCTTCATTAAGTTCAATTCTGATTCTCTCAAGAATATCCAAATTCCGCAATGCTTCTTTATTTCCTGATTTAGAGGCTTTTTGGAGCTTATCTATTCTTTTATCTATTGTGTCCAGATCCTTCAAGATGAGCTCAAGTTCAATTACCTCTATATCTTTTAGGGGATTCAACTCCGGTGTAATGTGTGGGATGTTTTCATCTTGAAAGCATCTGACAACATGAGCTATTACATCTACATCCCGAATATGACTCAAAAATTGATTGCCCATTCCTTCTCCCAATGATGCGCCTTCAACCAATCCTGCGACATCTACAAAATTCAGGGTAGTCTTTACAATGCTGTCGGGTTTGATTGACAGGGCAATATGTTCAAGGCGAACATCAGGGACATCCGCTACGCCGATATTAGGAGTTATGGTTGAAAATGCGTATGGTTCAATCGTAACGTCAGCGGAGGTTAACGCGCGGAATATCGTTGATTTACCGACGTTTGGAAGACCTACTATACCACAGGAAAATCCCATCTGTTCTTTATTCCGGTAAGCTAATCATTTAATAACCGTAAATGTAAGTCACAGTTAAAATAAAATATTTTCAGAGTACAGAATAATATAATAGACAGCACACTTTAGAATTAGAAAAATATACCGATAATAATGGAACATTGTGAAATCTTGCAAGTTAAAAAGCTTGACAATTTTTATGGATAATGGTTACTTTGCAAAACCAAACAAGGGAAAAATCATCCGAAGGAGTCAGAAAGTATGAGAAATGGATACAGCTTTTTAATAATTGTAATATTGATTACACTTATATCTGCAACCACAAGCTTTGGTCAGGTAGATACCACACAATCGTTAGTGCAACAGTACATCGAATCGATTGATGGCGATAGCATCGTGATAAATTACATGCAGCCGTTTGCGACCGCTTTTGGAACAGCCATAAATACGGGAATCTATCATACGGCAAAAATTCATGGAATACCCGGATTTGATTTCGGCATAAGAGCTATATTAATACCTATACCCGATGAAGCACTGACATTTAGGGCGCCTTTAATAGGTTTAGGTTTATCAGTTGAAGATAGTGTTGACGCGAGTACCGTATTCGGTCCTAAGCAATCTCAAAATGTGTATCCACCCGGTCTCGATATTGGCCGTCTACCGTTCGGAGTACTTCATTTATCTGTCGGATTGCCGATGGGGACAGAGCTGAATCTGCGTTACCTGCCCTCTTTTAAAATTAAAGATGATATTCCAAAGATCGAATTGCTCGGCTTTGGTCTTTCCCATAGTATTGACCAATATTTCCCGGTGCCGATACCGCTTCTTCCGCAACTTTCGGCGGGATTTATGTACCAGACTTTTAAGGTAAAAGATCTGATAAAATCGACACACACTGCGTTAAATCTCCGCCTAAGTAAGAGCGTTCCGATGCTGACAGTATATCTCGGTGCTCAATTTGAAAGTTCTGATATGGACATTACCTATAAAGATTTTGTATCAGGTGGAGTCAAAACCTTGGAACTTGAAGGCGAAAACGATATCAGATTTACGGGTGGATTCAGATTCACTATCTTCCCGCTGCTCGGCATCAATGCAGATTATTCAACAGGCAAATATTCAGCATTTAATATTGGATTGAACTTCTCTTTTGATCCACCCGGAATACCGGTTATTTAAATAGAAAATAGATATAAATTTTAGATAGGAGTCAGATAATGAAATTTAAAGCTCGAATAAGTTTCTTCGGCTTGCTCATAACAGCGTTTGTCTTTGCAGGGTGTAACATATTCAGTTGGTCTGCCTCTCCTGATGAAGGCGAAGATCTGCTTGAGGAGGGACTCGATTTTATGTTTGATGGAGAGTTTGATTCTGCCAAGGTTCTGTTTGCCAGAGGATTGGAGACGGATCCGCTCAACAGCGATCTACTGTATAATCACGCAAAAGCCACATTGCTTTCTTCTGGTGAAAGCATAGTAACCATTCTTGACGAGATTACGAAATTCAGCGGGACTCCCGAAGCCAATATTGAGCTTCCATTTTTTGGTTTGCCAAAGGATAGACAAGATAATCTGTATGTTACAAATATTATTATATTCAATGACCTCAGCCCGATATTTGACAGCACAATTGTTACAACGGGCAGTATTGAAAAAGATGACATTACATTGGATATATTCATCGCTAACACCGTCAAGGGGATTTTACGAATTGTGGACACAAACGGCGATGAAAGAATTGATGATAAAGACATTGATTTTAGCATGTTCACTACCGGAAGCGGCGGATTTGCATTTGATTCTTCATTTGTAGACTCGCTCGGACCGGAGGATCTTAACAATCTCATATCAAGTGTCGGGGATATTATCGAGGGTGGAGGTGAGATATTCGGAGAACTGTTAGGAGGAGAAACAGGCATTGACACAACGGCAATTGACAGCCTCATGGATGATATTACAGGCTCTTTGGAGTGGTATTATGTTAATACTTTTATTGAGGGTGATCCTGCTTTAGGTATTCCTGATATCGGAGATCCAAATAATCCTGGTAATAGTATCAATGGTGGTGATAATGACGATGATGGCTTTGCCGATGACGAATGTATCGATCAACTGGACAATGACGGTGATGGTTTGATCGATGAAGATGCGATTATTACGGGTGGCTGGGCATGGTTCGACGAAGATGGACCAGATGGTCCGATTGAACGTGTACAAGTCCTTTGTCCATAAATTTTAATTTTTATCGGAGACAACGATGCAAAAAACATATAAACTTCTAATTTTTACAATCTTAACAGCGATGCTTTCTTCAAGCGCGTTCGCAGGCGCCAAAAGAGGAGTATTCTATGACACCATGCGTAACAGAGCGATGGGTGGCGTAGGGATTATGTCGTCACAAGGAGCTACCGCATTCATCAGTAATCCCGCTTTGCTGACAAGGGGCAAGATCAACGTTAGTCCGTTAAGCATTCAATTCTTACTTAACAATAATTTCTTGGATTTAGCTGATTTTATTTCCGATAATGGCGATTCCCTTGAAATTTTTACTGATTTGACTTCGGCTTCGGTTGAATCCATTTATACGGATCTTAATTCCATAGACAACAGATGGATGAAATTGGGCATACCTTTTGGTGGAGGGATCAGCGCTAAAAATGTAGGTGTAGCGTACTATGGCGTCTTCGATTTCGAGTTCAAAATAGATAAAGGTATTTATGAACCGCATGTGTCCATGAAAGGGATATTTGATAATGTAATCACGGTCGGATACGGCAAGGGAATGGATTTCTTAAAACCGGGCCTCAAGATGGGCGCTGCGGTGAAATTTATCACACGAAGAGAAGCGCCGGAACAGAAGATCGGATTTAGTGAGTTATCCGGCGGTAATGATTTATTCTTGGAACTTCAGGACAGCCTGGAAAGTGGCAAGAGCGGATTCGGTTTTGATCTTGGCGCATTATACAAGCTAAATGAGAAACTTGAAGTCGGTCTTGTTTTCGTCGATCTGGTTGGAAACATAGATGACGGAAATGATGATATCTCGACTAATCTGAAGTTGGGAGTCAAATATGATCTGTTTAGCCGGCTCTCAGCAGAAGCGAATATTGTTGATTTCTTCAATTCTGACGAAACGGCATTTTTTAACAGAATGCATATCGGAATAGAAGCTGACTTACTCATTCTGAAACTTCGAGGCGGCTTCAATCAGGGATACCCGACGTATGGCGCCGGACTTAATCTCGGAATCATAAAAGCGGATTTTGCCGTTTGGACGGAGGAACAGGGTGATTTCCCGGGATTTGACGGCGAGACTTTTGTAGGGGGACAGCTCTACCTCGGATTTTAGCGAAATAGCATTGGGAAGCGATCGAGCTATTTGTTATATCAAGATAATAAGTTTGTATCTTGTAAACCATATTACATTTTTTAATTTTCATATGTGTTAAATCATCAAGTCACTATTAAGCACGAAAGTTTTTTTAATAGAAAGTACAGGACGTTAGACGATGAATGAAGTTAGCAATGAATATTCAAGAAGAGGGTTCCTCAAAAAGGTAACCGCCGGTATCTATGGTCTTCTAACATTTATGGTAGGCTTACCGCTTGTTTCATTCTTTGTCTCACCTGCCTTTATTAAATCCAAAAACGTGTGGATAGAGATCGGAGCAGTAGATGATTTCAATAACGATAGTCCTTTGGGAGTGAATTATAATAAAGAGATAAAAGACGGATGGAATAAGAGAACGGTCTCATCTACCGCATGGGTTTACAGGTCAAAGGGAGAGCTTATAGCGCTATCTCCTATCTGTACGCATCTCGGATGTACTGTTTCTTTCGATGAGGAGAGAGATAGTTTTGCCTGCCCCTGTCATGGCGGGCTTTATGACAGAGAAGGGAATGTTATCGGTGGTCCTCCGCCGAAACCTTTGAAAAGGCATAAAATCAAATTTGAAGCTGGAAAATTACTTATTAGCGAACCCGTAGATAGAAGCTCAGGTGTTGCATAAAGTGTTCAATTCTGTACTGAATTGGCTTGATGATCGGCTTCACCTCAGGGAAGGGTTTAAAGAACTTCTTGACGAGCCTCTACCGGAAGGTGTAGGCTGGACGCATGTGTTCGGAAGCATCTCTCTCTTTCTTTTCGTATTACAAGCTGCGACCGGAATTTTCCTCTCTATGTTCTATGCGCCGACACCTGAAGCCGCGCACGCAAGCGTGAGTTACGTTCAGACCGAGTTGTTTTTAGGGAGTTTCGTTCGTGGGCTGCATCATTGGGGTTCGAGTTTTTTCGTGGTCTTTACAGTGATACACTTGCTGCGAACATTTATATATTCTGCTTACAAATATCCCCGGGAGCTAACCTGGATTTTCGGAGTAATACTGTTTAATCTCGTTCTGGCATTTGGGCTTACAGGCTACCTGCTTCCATGGGATCAAAAAGCATATTGGGCGACCGTTGTAACGCTCAATATTGCCGGAACCGCTCCGGTCTTAGGAGAATTTATTCAAAAGATATTGCAAGGTGGAGATGTCATCGGTTCAGTGACTCTGACGCATTTTTATTCTCTGCACGTTATCGTTCTCCCTCTTATTACGTTAGGAGCGGTATCTATACATGTGTTTTTACAGAAGAGGCAAGGAATCACGCCGCCGTTTAAATCAATAGACGAGGAAGTTAAGTTCAGCTCACGTTTCTGGCCCGACCAGCTGTTCAAAGACGGAGTAGCTATCTTACTGATTTTTCTGATCCTTTCCGGTTTTGCGGCAGTGTTCGGCGCGCCGCTTGAAAAATTGGCAGACCCGTCAGATGCATCCTATGCTCCGAAACCGGAGTGGTATTTCCTTTCGATGTATCAACTTCAAAAATTATTTCCGGGAAATTTAGAATTGATTGGAACAATAATAATACCCACAATAGGAATTTTAACATTGCTGCTATTACCCTTTTATGATAAAAATCCGTCCAGAAAACTCAAAGACAGAAAATTAGCGTTAACTTTAATGGCAATAGGTTTGATGACTGTTGGCGGTCTCACCGTTATGGGCGCAGCAGACGACAGTTCGGTAAAATCGACCGCTATCGTTGAGACGGTTGAGGAAGAAGAATCATCCAGGCTACAACCCGCAGAATTGTCCGGAAGATACGCCTATCAAAACGAATCTTGTATGAATTGTCACAACATAGGTGGCAGTCACGGTGAGGGAGAAAATGATCTTCTGAAAACAAGCGGAGAAAAGAGCACGGATTGGTTAAAAGAACATTTTTCCAATCCCTCACTTGCGCAGCTTGAAAGAAATGTCGAGCAGGCAAGTTTAAAGCTTGATCAAGTTACAGACTTGAAATCTTTCTATCTTCGGCTTAATACTCCACAAAGAGATGAACTATTAACCGTGACGGACGATATACTTTTTTCAGCGAATTTATTCTCTCAATACAAATGCGGGGCCTGCCATAAGATAGATGACCCTGAACCGGGATTCGGTCCTAATCTTGCGGGAGTGACACTTAGGCATGACAGGGCGTACATCTATGACCACTTTTTGGATCCAAAAAAGTACGAGCCTACCAGCATAATGCCAAAATTTGATTGGCTGCCTGAGAAAGAGCTGAACGCATTGACGGATTTTATGTTTTATATTGGTGAGTAAAACTGTGTTTCAGTTAATTTAGCTCCAGTTTCATTACATTGTATACTCTGCATTCTTCAAGTTTAAATTGAATAGAATTCTTAACACTTTCAGGGACTTCGTTTCTATCTATAAACTTAAAACCGTTTTTCTCAAAGAAATCCGACACTCCCTTGGCGAGTAACAGTATTGAACTCAAATTCATCACTTTTGCAACAGATATAAATTTATTATAGAGTTCAATTCCAAATCCTTTTGAACGATAATCTTCTGAAACTACGAACGATCTGAGAAGACCATCATTTTCCCAATGTTCGAGTCCTATACAACCTTCTATTTTCCCCTCAATAGTTAAAACGAAAAAATTATCAATCCACCTCTCAAGGTCGTCGGGCGGAAGGTTTGCTTCCTTTAGTAATGTAGTTATAGCGGGAATATCGTCTCGAGTCGCATTTAAAATATTTGATTTCCTGATGCTGTCCATGGTTATTGGTTTAATATTCCGCTAAAAAAAAGATTCAACTCTTCTAACGGTTGCTGAAGGGGTGTGAGATAGATGAATTTTCCCTTCCGCTGCATATTTATTAAGCCCGCATTTTTAAGTTCTTTTAGATGATGGGAAACTGTTGCCGGGGCGAGTTCAAATGTGCTTGTTATTTCACCGACATTGCAGCTGCACATATCGATGGAAAATTCAGCATCAGTTGAATCATAGAAACAGCAGTGAGTTTTTTCACAGATTTTTTGAAAGATGGCTAATCTTTGGTTGTTGGATAGCGCGGAAAAAGTTTTTAACAGTTTTTCATTCATAGTCTGATAATCCTTTGGTTATATCGATAGTTCAATAACTATCGAACTAATGTACGGAATAACAAACCAAAATGCTACATATATTTATGGTAGTGTCCTAATTTGAAATTTCTTGAATGTTTAACAAAAGAAAGTGTATTTTGATGGATGATAGCTTCCTACCGAGATACTTTAATCTCTACGAATTATTAGGAGTGAAAAGAAGAAGGTTAAATCCTATGTCTTTAAAAAAAGATGATTTAATTTTTGTAATGGTTCCAAAAGAATATGTTAAAGAAACCGGATTAGATAAATATGTGGGCTTTTATCTTGGTAGTTCAGCCGAAAATGGAAAGTTTCATGTTTTAATGGGCAATTTTATTGAATATGACCAAATTGGATTATGGTTAAAAGCCAATCTCGAAGGTTCGGGAACAGAGATTATGATTCCACTACATATAATTACCTTTATTATGGTCAATCCAAGTAAAAAAATCCAGAAGAAAATGGGGTTTGAAACACCTGAACAAATGTCTTAAAGATTACAAGTCATTAATAAGCTATTTCCCTTTCAAGTAAATCCTCCATATTCCACAATCTACTTGTAATGCCAGCTTCCATTGCGGGAGTGCATTTTAGAGTCTGATGTATTCGACAGAAATTGTAATTAGCAAAATGCAAAGCACACGCAGCTTTTAGATTGATTAGAGTTTTACTGAACGCATTAGTTAGCCTTGTAAATCTCCGCATCTGCATACGCATTGTAAGATTCTGTCTCTCTACATAAGAGGTTGATATACCTCTTATTTGCGGGCTTCCGGTCATAATCCGATGGAAGACACCGCTTATTGCTGGTGGAGAGTATCTACGTTCTCCGTTGGTGATATAGTGCTTATGCAATTGAGCATAATCAACCTGACCATTGAAAGCTATGTCAACAGCATCATAATAGGGCTGAAAGGCATCTGTAGTGATCTGAACGTGATTGATAAGCCTCATTTCAAGACCTTGCATGAATCTAATAGCTGTTTTTCTATTGCGTTTTCCTATTCTGTGGTAGGGAACCAATTTTGTAGCTGCGTCAAGGGCAACAAATACGTATTGATCGCCGAGATCAGGGCGAGCTTTCTTTTCTTCTTCGGTCATGCGACCCTTTTTCTTACCTACATAGCACCATATTTCGTCTACTTGAATATTACTACATTCCAAGTTTCTCATTCGTTTGTCTAACATTCTATCACAACCGCCACCAACACGATACAAAAGCCTTGAGATGGTATCTCTATGAACGCCTGTCATCCTTTCTATTGAGCGAATTGAAAGACCCTCTGTTAATCCAGAGAGGATTAAAATTTTCTTTTCTGTTTTCAATTTATACATCGGACTCTCCTTGATTATTTTCACGGAAAGCCCTAAATTGTATTTGGCTGTTACACGGGCTTGTTCCGTGTGATTGTTAGGCTTCGCCGGTAGTTCACGCTATCGGCGTTGCTGTTTTAGGAGGACTTCTGCATCTGGTTGGATGTCCAGACTTGACAAAAATCAGAATTTGTCTTATATTAAAACAGCCGTAATTTTGGTTGAGCACCTACTTTTCCTCTATTATGGTTTATAGGAGCGGTTCTTAGCGGGTCGCTCCTATTACTTATATTAATTAATTATCAACACTCCATTTGTATTTACGTTTTCTTTTCTTTCCAGTTATAGTAATGCGACTGTGAGCATGAAGATTTCTAAGAGCAGCAGATACGGGTGAAGCGAGACTCTTAGCATTGCTTTTAACGCCCGTTCTGTTTAGTTCAGTAATTATCTCTGAAAACGACCAAGCTTTAGGATTCTTTTCAAGTAACTCACGAACTGCAATAGTAGGCGTAGGTAAATAATGATGCTTTGACGGAAGAATAATAAAGTCAGACTCTATAGTATAGTCTCTCTTCATTACTTGTTTTGCACCTCGCACAACATTTAAATCAGAGGTCAAAGATTTTATAAGCCTTTCTATATCGGCTTCTTTCTTCTCGAATGCCTCTAAATTATTGCTATCGCTACTTATCATATCTATCATTCCTATCTGTTTATGTCTGTTAAGTATAAATATACAGATATAAAATCCGCTTGTCAAGGATTTTCTTTGCTAATTGTAAAATAAATCGTAATTTGATTCTATTCCTTAACAACAATCTAAATGAGGTGATACCATGAGTAGGGGTCTCGAATATGTAATTATGTTATTCCTGTTTTTACTAATTGTAATTCTATTTGGGTGGTCGGAGAATGGACACTATCAGATTCAGGGTCAAGGCATGTTAGTTGATACTCGTAATGGTGATGTTTGGCATGCAGCATCGGGGTCAAAGTTATCCTCGATTAATAAACAGTAAGTTTTAAAATACGGGGCAATGAGTTCCGAAAGGATAGGTGGATTCCGCATAGTGTGAGCTCCAGCTCATGTCATGCTGATACGGATTAGTCTCCACCACCGAAAACATTGCCCCTTTTTCAAATTAGGACACTACCATATTTATCGTCTATTAGCCCTTTCTTACAATCCGTTTCACTGAAAAAGCTTGCAAAACCGCTAAAAATCGGTATATTCGTGAAGGAAAATGATGCAAAAAAAACATAATATAGCGCAAGTGAGTACGGGGATAATCTTTGTAGTTCTCCTCGTTTTGCCACAGTTCACTGCAATTTTTGCTACGGCAAATTGTGATAGCATGTGCAGTATGCACAATCACGCGCAAAAAGAAGTGAAGAGCTGTTGCCACAGCGATGTTTTAAATGTTTCAATGAGCTCAAGCCAGGTCTGTTCAGTCTCGGCTAACAGAGTTGTCGAATTTCCCGTTGTTAAGACTCAACTTACAAGGTCGTCGACTTCTAAGGTTTTAATTTCAAATGCTTTATATCATTTAGTTGCACCAGAACTACCATCTCAATATGGCTCATTTTTTAATTATTCTTCAGTACACCTGAAATATAAAGAAACAGCCATATATCTTCTTGATTCAGTCTCTTTGTCCTGATAGAAATTTCGTTTATCAAATAACCTGATTCCAATTTTACGGAATCATTGTGTCCTCGGCTTATATAGCAAGGAATTAATAATGAATGGAGTTTAATAATTGAAACGGACAACAAGAATAATAACAACTACGATAATGGGATTTACTTTGGCGGCAGCTGTTAACGGAGCGCCTATTGATTCCTCCGAAACGCTTTCTCTTGAAGGGGCGATAGAAATCGTTATCAGATCCAATCCGGCTCTTAATGTTTTTAACTGGGAAATAAAAAGAGCGGATGAAAAACTTAAGCAGGCAGGATCATGGATGGATCCTACTCTGAATTTCGGTATGATGAATGTTCCAATAGAGTCATGGGCATTCGATCAGGAACCGATGACAGGGAAACAGATTTCGCTCATGCAGAAAATACCTTTTCCGGGAAAATTAGGGGTAAAAGCTGATGCAGCTTCATATGAGGTAATGGCAGCTAAAGAAGACAG
Organism: Fidelibacterota bacterium; assembly: GCA_022563775.1. Next base: position 29,859 of record JADFMS010000002.1, read on the forward strand.
GTTAGAATTAGAGGGGATGTTGATTCGCCGTGTTAAGGAGGATTACTTCAACCTGTATCTTGCGGATCAATCAATAAGGATCAATACGGAAAATATTGGACTTCTAAAGAGCTTCGTTGAAATAGCGGAAACGAGATATTCAGTGGGCAGAGGAATTCAACAAGATGTGTTGAAGGCTCAAGTTTCCTTATCAAAGTTAGAAGAGAGGTTAATAAATTTGAATTTTGATAGAAAGAAGATAGTTGCGCGATTAAATACGTTGATGAACAGAGATCCTCAAACACCGCTGACTATTTCCAACACATTGTCTAAGACTGAAAATATTTTATCGGAAAGCGAGCTGATGGAATTAGTTGAGGAATCAAGGCCGTATTTAAAGGCATTACGATACCGAATCAAAAGTGAAGAGAAAATTACAAATTATTATCGTAAACTCGTCCTTCCTGATTTGTCTGTAGAAGTCATCTACACTCAAAGGGATGAGCTCATCAATGGTATTATTGGCAAAGGAGCAGATTTTTTGTCGGTGAATGTTGGATTCAGTCTGCCGATAAAACCGGGTAACAGACAATCAAGTAAGGTTGAGGAATCTAAGGCATCTGTCCGTATCTCCGAGGAGTCCTATAAGAACGCATTAAATAATGTCAAAAGAGACATTGAGATCAATTACTCTGACATCGATAAGGGTAATGAGCTGCTTGAATTATATGAGGATAGATTGTTACCACAAGCGAGACAGAGTTTAAATTCTGCGCTCTCCGGTTATCAGGTTGATAAGGTTGATTTCATTACCTTATTGGACAATCAGGTAACGCTGTTCGAGTATCAGATCAGTAATTATAGAATATTAAGTAACTACGAAAAGTCTATAGCAAGAATTGAGGCGGTAGTAGGCATAAAACTAAATTAAGGGGAGACAGATCTTGGAAACAAAAGTATTGATGATAATTGTACTGTTGATAATTAGTACGGTATTGGCGATAGGGCTATTATTTCAATCGGTAACCAATGAGAATACAATAACAGAGGAGAGTGAAAAGTTTGATCACGCTGCTGAAACGGCTGAAGGATACTTTACCTGTCCGATGCATAATGAGGTTTTAGCTCATGAAGCGGGACTTTGCCCTTTGTGCAACATGGAATTGGTATTTGTGGAGGGAGAGCACAATCATGATGGTAGCGGCGAATACGTTTGTCCCATGCATCCTGATGTGTCAGAGATAAGTCCCGGCAATTGTCCGGTCTGCGGTATGAATTTAATTAAAAAAGAAGCATAAAGAAAGATTTACGGGGTAAATAAATGAATAAGAAAACGATATATACTATAATAGGCTTGACTATTATATTAGGGGGGTATGGTCTGAGTACATTATACATGCAGAATAAGCAGAGTGGCGCGCATGAAGGTGTGGAACAGGAACGAAAAATAAAATACTGGGTCGCTCCAATGGATCCGAACTTTATCAGCGATAAACCTGGAAAATCTCCTATGGGGATGGACCTTGTGCCGGTTTACGATGATGGAACGGGAGATTCAGAATCTGTAATCATCATTGACCCTACCGTAGTACAGAATATGGGAATACTCACGACTCCCGTGGAAGTCAGAAGCTTAGGTAAGGAAATACGGACTTTAGGCTTGGTTGACTATGACGAAACTCGCTTCACTCATGTTCACACGAAGGTTAAGGGGTGGATTGAATCGTTATATATTGATTATACGGGTCAAAAAGTATACAAGGGTCAACCGCTCCTTGATATATACAGTCCTGAACTGGTATCTACGCAAGAGGAGTATTTGACTGCTCTGGCTAATAAGAACTCAAATAATCCGGGCGCAGCGGCATTACTGCGTTCCACAAGAGAACGCTTGGTAAACTGGGATGTAACTTCTGCGCAGATAGAGGAACTTGAAAGAACAGGTCAGGTGAATAAGGTGATGACCATTTACTCTCCGTTCAACGGAATAGTTGTGGAAAAGATGGCAACAGAAGGAATGAATGTGAGCGAAGGAATGAATCTGTACGCTATAGCGGACCTCTTAAAAGTTTGGGTTTACGCCGATATCTACGAGTACGAACTGCCCTGGCTTGAGGACGGATTGGAAGCAGAGATGACACTGTCTTACATACCCGGTAAAGTATTCAAGGGAAGCGTAGCGTATGTCTATCCATTCCTTGATTCAAAGACAAGGACAATAAAAGTCAGGCTTGAATTTGATAATTACGATGGAAAACTTAAACCGGGAATGTACGCTAATATTGTAATCAAAACTGCCAAGCGGGAAAAAACCATCGTAGTGCCAAGAGAAAGCGTTATTCATTCCGGGGAGAGGGATCTGGTATTTGTCGAGGTCGGAAAGGGCAAATACGAACCAAGGGAAATTACTCTTGGTGTTCAGGGAGAGGGAGGTTATTATGAAGTTATTAGTGGGTTGAAAAATGGTGAACAAGTTGTTACCTCGGGTCAGTTTATGTTAGATTCAGAGAGCAGTCTCAGGGAAGCGGTTCTCAAGAGACTTCGAGCGAGGGAGAAAAATAAGAAAGCGATGGAGATGAAATAAGAGTGATAAAAAAAAGGATAAACCGTTTAAATCGGAGTTTAGACAAATGTTTATAATTCGACTAACCATAATGTTAATGGTTTTACCATCGGCAACTGTTTCATTCGCCCAGGAGAAAAATATCTCCATTTCCAAATTAGCAATATCGCTCTGGCCGGAATATGATAACAGTCAGGTCCTTGTTATGTATAGAGGGAGCGTATCCGGTGATGTGCAACTGCCGGCAGAGATACATTTTAATATTCTGCCGGGAACCATAGATCCTCATGTAGCTTCTGTGACACTGACAGACGCACACATTCACGATCCTTTTGAAGTTAAGGTCGATGACAAAGGGACCTATGTATCATTCGTACTGAAAGAACGCAATTTCCACTTAGAGTATTATTTCAATCCATTCACACCGGGAGTGAATGATAAGGCATTCAGCTTTAGTTACAAAACATATTACCCGGTAAGTAATTTTTCGTATGAGGTTCAACAGCCGGTGGGAGCATTTGACTTTAAAACTACTCCAATAAGCTTTCAAGAGTTTACCGATGAAAAGGGGATAACGCATTCTCAGGTATCTGCCGGCAGCTTGGCAGCGGGCGAGACGAAGAACGTGAGCGTCAGCTATTATAGATCAAGTTCGGAAACCTCATTACAAAAACTTGAAAAATCAGAAAAAAGTACAGACATATATACACTAATTTCCATAGGAGTTCTTATTCTTTTGGTCGGCATAATGATTTATTCCTATTTTGGGAAAAGTGCAAAAAAACGCAGTAAAGTTCAGCGAGCCGGAGCCAAGAGGAAGACACATACGGCTCATACGAAAGCAAACGAACCGACTGAGAAGTTAGTTTACAGGTCCGAGAATGTACCGAATTTTTGCAGTAATTGCGGTGAGAAAGTTGATACTGATGCAGTTTTCTGTGGAAGTTGCGGAATACAAATTCTATCCAAATGACATTGATTTAAGAAGATCGGATAGTTACTTTTGCAGTGAAAGGACACAAATGAATAAAATAATTAAAACAACAGCTCTGATTATGTTAATATGTTTGAATCTATCCGTAGTGGCGATTAGTGAAACAAATCCTACTTTGAAGGATATAACCAGTAAGCTGACCTGTCAGTGTGGAACCTGTCCCAACTTAGTTTTGTATTCATGCTCCTGTGGTACAGCAGAGCGGATGCGAAACGAAGTGGACGTTCTAATCACGAAAGGAATGGACTCTGATGCGATAGTATTGAGTTTCATAGAAACCTATGGAGAAAGAGTATTGGCTGCTCCAAGGGCGGAAGGTTTTTATTTATCAGCATGGTTAGTTCCAATATTCGCTGTATTGGGTTTTGGAGTTCTGATATTAGTAGTTTTAAAACGTTGGAAAGACAACACACTGACTGCTGAGAATCAAAAATCCCGTATCACAGAAAAAGAGAGCAGTAAGTATTCCCAACAACTTGATGATGAACTTGATAACTTTTAACGGGATAGGAATTGATTGAGCTAATAATGGGGGTAATAGTTCTCTTAGTCGGTGGATTGCTGCTTCAACCGATATTGAATAAGAAGCAAATATTTAATGTTGGACGCGATGATAAAGAAATTGCGGTAAATGAATTACAAAGAGAAAAAAGTGCGCTCTTTCGGGAAATCAAAGATATAGAACTTGATTTTCAAATGGGAAAGATAAATGAATCGGATTTCGATGAACTCACAACGAGTTACAGGGGAAAGGCAATGGAGGCGATGAAGCAGCTTGATTCGTTAAATGGTGTTAAAAAGAAACTCGTAATGCAACCGGAATTTAAGGTGCCTGAAGCCGAACACGCAGGTTATTGTACGGAGTGCGGTTCAGCATTGTTTAGAGAAGCTGGTTTTTGTGGCGTTTGCGGTCATAAGGTCTGAGCCGGAATAACACTCACATATTAGAAAATTTTACGAATTGAATAGCAATAAATCTCTTTTTCTATTTGATATTGACGGAACATTAATATCCCCCGGAAAAACTGCGCGCGGACTTTTCGTTGAGATAGCAATGGAATTGACGGGCAAAAAGATATCGCTCGAGTTTCAACACGTAGCGGGCTTTACCGACCCCCTTATATTAAAAGATATGCTTCAAAGAGCCGGGATAGAAGGAATTGAATTAGATGATGCTATTGACAAATTCTTTCCAATTTATTATGAGCGGCTTGAGCAAAGATATAAAACCGCCACAGATAAGAAAATGTTTGATGAGGTTGGAAATCTTTTAAATGAACTCTCGGAGGAGAATAGCATATATCTCGGATTGGTAACGGGAAATATGAAACGTTCAGCGATGATCAAGTTGTCTCCTTTCAGACTTGAAAGATTTTTCCCTGTAGGAGCATATGCGAGCGATGAGCCGGATAGGAACAAGCTTCCTCCTATCGCAGTTGGTCGCGCAGAGAGAAACTGGAACGTTGAATTTCAGAATGAAAGTGTATTTGTCGTAGGAGATACTATCCACGATATTCGATGCGCACTTGTTAACAATTATAGAGCCATCGGAGTCGCCCGCCACGATGGAGACAAAGAGAAAAGCGTTCTTAAATCGGCCGGCGCTGATTGGGTGTTCGATACGCTTCCGAGCAGTTCGGAGTTTAAGACTATTGCAAATTTGAATTAACCTTATAGATTATACCTGAGTGATGGCTGCAAATATTAATATCGTGAAGTATTCATTTCTGACAACTTTGCTGATATTTTTCAATATGAGTGGAATTAAGGCTCAATCTGTTTTGAAAGTGGAAAGAATCGTTGTCAGTACTGCAGTGGAAGAACGACTACCTGTGGGCGAATCTGATACTTTTGCAGACAGTGTCGGAACTCTTTTTTGCTATACAGAAATACGTGGGACGGGTGATTCCACTACTGTCAGTCATGTATGGTACCATGGCGAAATTCGCCGGGCGGATGTTAAACTTAATGTCCGTGGGTATAGATGGAGAACCTGGTCAACGAAAGTGATTCAAGAAGATTGGACGGGGAAATGGAGAGTGGACATCGTTTCCGCAGACGGCAAGATATTGAAATCAAAGCGATTCAGGATCATTGATACTGATGGCAATGAAGTTGCAGCAGATACAACTTCAAATTAATTATAAATCAACTTATTGAAGAGTAACTTCCCGGTCGCCTGTCTTTAAGAAAATACCGGGATGCGTGACTTTCGCTTAACCGGGAAAAATCTAAATCAGCATATAATATCGTCTCTTCATCATTTGGAGCTGATGCGATAACTTTTCCATCCGGCGCGGTAACAAATGATTCTCCCGCAAAATGCAGATTCCCCTCAATTCCGATTCTATTGACGAGTGCGGCATAATATCCGTTTTGAAAAGATGCGACTTGAACCTCTGCTTCGTACAATCCATCAGGCCATTCTCCTACACTGCCCGCCTGCGGGATAACTACGAGTTCGGCTCCCTGAAGCCTAAGAGAACGCATGACCTCCGGATAATGCCTATCGTAACAGATTGCCACTCCTATTTTCCCGATAGCTGTATCATATACCGGAGGAATATTTGAAGAGGGCGTATAATAATCCTGTTCATAAAAATTTGTATAATCAGTAATATGCATCATTCGTGTCACGCCAAGCAAAGTACCGTCACTGTCTATCACAGGCGAGGAATCATAAGTTGAGTCTCCATCTTTTTCAAAAAGATTCAGCACAACAACAACTCCTAATTTTTTCGCTTTCTCACAGAATTCATCACTGAATTTACCCGGAATGGTCTGAGCAAGTGACAGATGATTGCCATCGGAATGTCGATGAGGATAAAATGGTTCGAAAGCAAGTTCAGCATATGCGACGAGTTTTGCGCCGTTTGATGCTGCTGCTTCCATTGCGGTTAAACCCCTGTTAAGATTATCATCTAAATCATCACAAACAGATTGCTGCACCAATGCTATCTTCAAATTATCTTCTCCCTTTCATTTATTGCTGACGATATTGTATATATAGTTCAATCCCTCTAACGTAAGATGAGCGTTTATTTCGTCGACGGTGCGGCAATTCGGAGTTATCAAATGCGCAAACCCGCCTGTAGAGACGGTATTAATCTTTTCTCCCATCTCCTTTTCAATAGCAGCAATCATAAAGTCAACAACAGCAACCGCACCATTCATGATTCCTGACTGCATGGAATGGATACTGTTTTTACCTATTATATTTTCAGGAAAATGAAAATCGATTTTCGGTAACTTAGCTGCTCTGCGGAAGAGGTCATTTGCAGAGGTTTCAACACCGGGAGCAATTACTCCTCCAAGGTACTCTCCCTTTGATGAAATAACGTCAAACGTTGTGGCAGTACCAAAGTCGACAACCACCAACGGAAGATCATAATCTCTTATTCCGGCAACAGCGTTACAGATGCGGTCTGCTCCCAACTGTTCAGGGTCATCAATTAGAATTGGAACTCCCAGATCTAATTTGTTAGAAACAATTATTGCGGTTTTCCGTAAATATTTTTCCGACATATGAGCAATAACAGCTGTCAATGAAGGAACGACTGAAGATATAACCACTCCAGAAAGGTCGTCAGCGACGGTTTTCGCCTGAGAAAGGAATGAATTGATCAAAACCCCATATTCATCAGAAGTACGGGAAAGCCCGCTTGTGGTTCTCCAGTCATATATTAATTTTTCATCGGAGAAAAGCCCCAATGTAGTATCAGTATTGCCGATATCCACAGCAAGAATCATATGATTAAACCTCCATATTCAGAGAAATTTCTCCGTATTCTATTTTATTTTCATGTCCGAATTCGTCTTTAAGTATGAATGAAAGATCGGGTGATACTTCGCTGAAACTGCCTTGCAAAACCACACCGTTATGATTTATACTAATCTGTTTTTCCATATGGATACATTTCATAATCCACTCGTCAATGCCGCATTCCTCTCTCTTATAATAATAGTCTCCATAAATAGATAATATCCGTTCGATTAAAAGAGTATTATTAATGTCTTTGCCGGTCACCTCTTGAAGAGATGTAGCATTATTACGCAGTTCAACCGGAAAGTCCTCAATCGAATGCCTCATATTCAGCCCTATGCCGATAACCGCATTTTCGATGGTATCACCCGTAATTGTTGTTTCGAGCAGAATACCGCCGAGTTTTTTATTCCCGGAGTAAATGTCGTTAGGCCATTTGATACCCACTGCATAATCATATAATTCTTCTATAGCATTGCATACGGCTACGGCAGATTGCAGCACTAAATTGTTTGCTTCCAATGCAGCTGTCTTAGGATGCAAAAGTACGGAAAAATATAGACCGAGTCCGGGAGGGGAGTGCCATTCCCTTGAATGCCTTCCTCTGCCGGCGGTTTGTGCGTCTGCGACGAATAGGGTGCCTTCGGCAGCTCCTTCTGATGCCGCTCTAAGCGCAGCTCTGTTGGTCGAATCAACAGTGTCAAAATGAATCAACGGAGTTCCGAGTGTTAAAGATGATGGCATGAATTAGCGCGGTCTGTACTCACCGAATACTTTCCTAAGTGCATCGGAAATTTCACCTAAAGTAGCTTTCAATTTTACACATTCAAGAATTATCGGCATCGTATTCTCAGTCCCCTCTGCTGCCCGGGAGAGTTCAGAGAGCGAGCTTTCTACGGCTGATGAATTTCGCTCTTTTTTCAAAGTTGCCATTTTATCGGCTTGAATTTCGGCAATCTTCGGGTCTATCTCCAACGTCTGAGGTTTCACAGATTCATCAGATTTAAAAGAATTAACACCTACGATAAGTTGAGAGCCGTCTTCAATGGATTGTTGATACTTATACGCACTATTTGCTATCTCATCTTGAATATAGCCTTTTTCTATCGCATTCAATGCTCCTCCCATCCCATCGATCAGTTCAAGGTATTCGAAAACACCTGCTTCGATCTCATCGGTCAGGTGCTCTATGTACCACGAGCCGCCTAAAGGATCAGCAACTTTATCCACACCACTTTCATACGCTATAACCTGTTGAGAACGCAGCGCTATCCTAACAGATTCCTCAGTCGGAAGGGCAAGAGCTTCATCGAAAGAATTCGTATGCAGCGACTGTGTGCCGCCGAGCACGGCGGATAGAGCCTGTAATGTTGTTCGCGCGATATTCACGTACGGTTGCTGAGCGGTAAGAGTTGAACCGGCTGTCTGAGTATGGAATCTCAGCGCCATACTTTTGGGGTTCTTTGATTTGAACCGTTCTTTCGCTATTCTAAACCAGCAGCGGCGTGATGCCCTGAACTTTGCTACTTCCTCAAAAAAATCGTTGTGGCAATTGAAAAAGAAAGAGATGCGGGGAGCAAACGAATCAAATTCAAGCCCAGCATTTATCGCAGCTTCAGAGTAAGTAATAGCATTTGCAAAAGTGAAAGCGAGTTCCTGTATTGCGGTGGAACCGGCTTCCCTGATATGATACCCCGAAATAGATATCGTATTCCAGTTAGGCATATTCTGTGAGCAATAAGCAAACAGATCGGTGATAAGCCTTAGGCTTTCCGCAGGGGGATAGATGTAAGTTCCTCTCGCTATATACTCTTTTAATATATCGTTCTGAATAGTGCCTGATAAAAGGGAGATGTCAGAGCCTCTTGATTCTGCTACAACGGCATAAAGCGCAAGAATGATCGGAGCGGTTGCGTTGATGGTCATGGAGGTTGAAACTTTTTCAAGGTCAATGCCATTAAACAAAGCATCCATGTCGAGAATGCTGTCAATCGCAACGCCAACCCTGCCGACCTCTCCTATGGCTTTTGAGTTATCGGAATCATATCCTATTTGAGTAGGCAGATCGAATGCCACAGAGAGACCTGTATTACCTTGTTCAAGGAGATACTTATAGCGGCGATTAGATTCTTCTGCGGACGCGTATCCGGCATATTGGCGCATAGTCCAATGGCGTTTGCGGTACATCTCCTCATAAATTCCTCTTGTGAAGGGCGGGCTGCCCGGGTCTCCAAGGTTGGAATTGTAGTCTTGAGAATCTTCTTTTGATTTGTAGAATGCTTTCTCAGTGTCAGTTCGTTTAGGCATTTTTATTCTATTGTCATCAGTAAGGTTTCCGTAAAAATATTTTGACCGGTAGTCACATTGATATCCGTAATTTTACCATTTGTGGGGGATTTAATTTCATTTTCCATTTTCATCGCTTCAAGGGCTAAAAGAGGAGTATTCATCTGTACTTCATCACCCACTGAAACATATATATTAACGACAAGTCCAGGCATGGGAGAATGAACTTTTCCGAGACTTTTAACATCTTCCTCCGTTACTCCATACTTTGATTTAAGTCTGCTGATATTGTCCTCAATCTCAACATTGTATTCTTCGCCGCCGACAGATGCTCTGAAACATATATTGGTATCAGAGACCGATATAAGATAGGATTTATTTTCTAATATTAAGTGAAATAATCCTTCGTCAATTTTAACCAAGTCAATATCAGCGGTCTCTTGTGAACCGTAGATGCGAATCTCATCGGTTTCATGGTTGACCGATAGCTGGAATTCATACTCATTTATTTTGCAAAAGTATTTCAACGGAGTGATGATTCCCGACCGCTTCTTTTCCATGCTGATTCGTTGCCGTTCGTTGAACTTCCATTAAAGAGGTTCTTCGGTTTTGAATCTACTTTATATGCGGTAGCCCCTATTGCGGCTGCGGTTCGCTCAGGTTCATGATCTGCGGGAGTAATGTTTTTCAACAAAAAATCTGAGAGAGTTGTATCATAATTTCCTTCAAGAAAATCCTTATGCTTCAAAACTTTTTTACAAAACGGAATGGAAGTAGGCAAACCCGCAATAGCGTATTCTGAAAGAGCACGGTTGCAACGGGCGATTGATTCAGACCTGTCCCTGCCCCATACAACCAACTTTGACATCAACGGGTCATAGTATGCAGACATTTCCGACCCCTGTCGAACGCCGCTGTCGATCCTTATCCCGGCTCCCCCCGGTTCGGTAAGGCTTCTGATTTTACCGGTAGTAGGAAGAAAATCATTTGATGTATCCTCTGAGGTTATTCGGCATTCAATGGCATGACCTGAGAACATAATATCCTCTTGCGTGAATGAAAGTTCGTTTCCCTCTGCAATGCGGATCTGCTCTTTAACGAGATCGATACCCGTCCTCATTTCTGTAATCGTATGCTCCACCTGGAGTCGGGTATTCACTTCGAGAAAATAATAGTCCATATCGCTGTTCACCAAAAATTCAACTGTTCCGGCACTAAAGTATTTTGCCGCTTTCACGATCTCAACGGCATGCGCTCCCATTTTAGAGCGTACCTCATCGGTGATGAAGGGTGACGGAGATTCTTCCATAATCTTTTGATAACGTCGTTGAACAGAGCATTCCCTATCACCAAGATGAACTACATTACCGTGAGAATCCGCTAAAATTTGAAACTCAATATGGTGAGGACGGGAAATATATTTTTCAATGAATACGCGGGAATCGCCAAATGAACTTTCCGATTCTGAAGAGGCAATCCTGAACATTTCTTCCATAGCAGAAGAGTCATTAACGATTCTCATGCCTTTACCGCCTCCTCCCGAAGCGGCTTTGAGAAGAACCGGAAATCCTATTTCTTCTGCGTTCTCTAAGGCGGACTTTACAGAGCCAATTGGTTCGGATGTGCCGGGAACCGAATTCACGCCGCAACTTGAAGCTATCGATTTTGCCTTTATCTTGTCGCCTAAAATTTTAATAGTTTCCGGCGAGGGTCCTATGAAAAGCATATCATTATCAGCAACCGCTTCGGCAAATTCTGCGTTTTCCGAAAGAAACCCATAACCCGGATGAATCGCATCAACCCCTGCGATTTTAGCAACTTCAATTATTTTATCTATTCGCAGATAACTTTCCGAAGAAGGAGGAGCGCCGATTGAGTAAGCCTCTTCTGCGTATAAAACATGTAATGAGGTTCTGTCAATGTCGGAATACACGACCGTAGATCTAATGTTCATTTCTTTGCAGGTTCTAAGGATTCTGAGAGCTATTTCGCCGCGATTCGCTATAAGTATCTTATTTATTTTCATTGATTTAAATATTCAGTCTTAGGTATCGAAAATAATACCAATCAGAGACTCCAATAGTCAAGTTGTTTGAACCGGGAGACTTTAATTATGACTATGTTACAATGATAACTTGGCACCACACAGCTGAAGCAATATTACTCGTTTTAACGGTATGAGTAAGATTTGACCGAATGAACGAACGTATTTCAAACTAAACAGAATTCTTATTTATTGCAGTATAAATAAAGGTTGCAAAGAGATTTGATTTTTGTTAAAATACCTGAACATTAATTTAACATGAAAAAATTATTCTTTCAATTAAAACGAAAGGATAAAATAAGGCTAAAATGACCACCACAGAAATTGACATAAATAAAATAGTCTCATACACAGAAGTTCTTACCGATTATGAATTAAATATCCTTCTCAACGTAGCAAGAGAATGCAATATCATTACAAAAGACGGTGGTCTTGAAGAATTCTATGAGGCGCTTGAAAAATCTACCGACGAAGACCAAAAGGCGGAGATTTTTCGAGCGCTTGCGAATATAGTATTAGGAGTAGAGGGACCAAGCCTTGCGGGCGAATTTCTCATGACTGCAAGGAATCTTGCTAAATCAAGTGAAGTGAAGACAAAAGTTCATATTAATATCGCAAATTATCGCATAGCATTGCAGCAACATTCTAAAGCAGAAGAATCAATCGACGCGGCAACCAACACCGTTAAAATTCCTTCTCAAAAGGCAGACATACTTAACTCAAAGGCTCTTTTAAATTTCGGCAAAGGAGATTATGAAGGAGCGATCAGTTTGCTCAATATGGCTGCAACAATATATAAGAAGGGTGAAGAGCATGAAAAATATGCTGAAATTCATACCGCTATTGGTAATACGTATACGGATATGGGAGATATCGAATCAGCTCTGAATTCATACAGAGAGGCTTTGCGTTTTGCTCAAAAAACAAAAGGGAAATTGCCCTTAACCAATTTGTTTTTCAATTTGGGTGAACTTAACCTCAATTTGAACCGAATCACTCCGGCAATCACGTATTTCGAAGATTGTTTGAAAGAAAGAACCGACCCCGTTCTAACAATAAAAAGTTTGAGAAATTTAGCTCAATGCTATTCATTGATTGGTGGTGATGAAGAAGCTGAAAAACTTTATTCGGAGGCAATTGTCCTTTCTAAAAATTTATCAGATGAGCAGGAGACAGCAACTTCTCTTGAGGAGTATGCGGGGTTTTTGCTAAAAATCGGAAAGATCAAAGATTCTAAGAGTGTGTTGGATGATGGATTCGGCTTAAGGTCAGAGTATTTCGGTAGAACTAAGAAGGAGCTTGACGGCTCGTGGAGATTCGCTCAATTACACTACGAAGTATATTCAAAATTGAATAAGAACGCAATCGAAGTAAAAGAGAGTGAAACAGAAGAAAGTGCCGAAAGAGCTTTACTGTCCGGCGAAATTGTATCGGAGGTTCGTAAACTTATCGAGATGATGCATCATGTGATGAATAGACCGAGAAATATTGCGAATGATTACGAAAACTTAACTCTAAAGGAGGCTGTGCGGGTTTTCAAAAAGGAATTTTTAACTGAACGACTCGCCAATAATAACTGGGATAAAAATAAATTAGCCGATGAATTGGGAGTTACGTTGAGTAATCTATATCATCATCTTGAGACATTGGGCATGAATAAGTAAATAAATTTTAAATTAATCAGATCTCAAAATCACGGTTATTTTCATTGCTGTGATTTTTCATAATTATCTTAAGATAATTTTTTCTCTTCGAGGATCGACGGAAATCATTCTGATTGGTGTCTGAAGATAGTCTTCAAGAATCGAGATATAATTTTTCGTTTTCTCAGGTAAATCGAAGTATGAAGAAAAACGCTTTAATTCTGTTTTCCAACCGGGGATAGATTCATAAATCGGAACAACCGATTCCATCTCTTCTACATTTCTTGGGAAATAATCTATTTTTTCTCCGTTTAATTTGTAACCCACACACAACATGATCTCTTCAAGTCCGTCCAAGACATCGAGTTTAGTCAGAGCGATATCACTCGTACCGTTTATGCCGATAGCTCGATTGGCGAGTGGAACGTCAAACCAACCGCACCTGCGTTCTCTTCCAGTCGTGGCTCCGAATTCGAACCCGGTTTCTCTGATTAGATTACCTATCTCATCTTCGAGCTCGGTGGGAAACGGTCCCAATCCTACTCTTGTTGTATATGCTTTAAATACCGTAACGACTCTGTCAATTTTTGTTGGACCTATTCCTACGCCGGAGCAGGCGCTTCCTGCAGAAGGGTTTGAAGAGGTGACATACGGATAAGTACCGTGATCCACGTCTAAATACGTTCCCTGTGCCCCCTCTAATAGTAGATTGTCTCCTTTACTAATCAGTTCCTGAAGTTGAGCGGTAACGTCTGAAAGATAAGGGATTAGTTTTGAAGCTGAAGCCCAATAAGAATCAAAAATGTCATTGAATGGAGGAAGATTGCCATTGCTGCCGGCAGAATGTTTAACCAGCAGCTCATAATTATTAAGCAGCTTCGATTTAAAAATATCTACATTCAACAGTTCCACAGCTCGAATACCTACGCGGGAGACCTTATCGGTATAAGCAGGACCAATACCCCTTAATGTAGTGCCGATTTTATTATTTCCTGATTCAGATGCTTTGTCAGATAGGATATGTAGAGGAGTAACAAGATGAGCATTGTTGCTTATAAATAACCGACCTTCAACATCAATCCCTTCTGAAATGAGAAATTCAACCTCACTTAAAAACGCATCAGGGTCTACAACTACACCGTTTCCGATGTAGCAGGAAGTATCTTTTCTGAGAATTCCGGACGGAATAAGGTGCAACACATACTGTTTATCTTCAATGAGAATTGTATGACCGGCATTCGCTCCACCCTGATAACGAGCTACGGCGTCGGCGTCGGCGGAAAGGATATCAACAATCTTTCCCTTCCCTTCATCGCCCCATTGTCCACCGACTACTATCGTTACCGGCATAGTAGGAACACTGATAATATATCGATTAAACTCTCTCCGTGGGATGTTTTAGGAAGTAAAGAGTTATTTAAAGCTGGCGACTGCATCATCTAATAGGTCAAATGAATTAAAAACAGAAGATAGTTTGGTGATAGTGAGAATATTTTTAATTTTATCTCCTGCTTGAGCCAGACATAGATTACCCCCGTTATTTCGGACTGTTGTCAGACCACTGATCAGAATTCCTAATCCGGAGCTGTTTATCCAATCCACGCCTTTTAGATCGAGCACGAAATTTTTTACATCTTTTTCGACAAGTCTATGAAGAGTTTTATGCAGTTCAACGGCATCGGGTCCACCCATCAATTTCCCTTCTAACTCGATGACGGTCACACCGTCTCTATCAATTTGATTTAATTTCATAACTTACCTCGTCGAGCTTGCAGCGAGCTCGGATAATTTCTTTGCTGCCGTACGCTCATGCCATTCGATCAGAATCGGGCTTGCAATAAATATAGAAGAATAAGTTCCAACAATTACTCCAAGCATCATCGCAAATGAAAAGCCTGATATTACCTGTCCTCCTATAATATATAAAATAAATACTACCATAAAAGTAGTAAACGATGTTACAACGGTTCTGGCGAGGGAATTATTAATGCTCGTGTTAATTATTTTTTCATAGGATTCACGGCGCATCGCTTTGATATTTTCCCTTATACGGTCATAGATAACAATAGTATCGTTCAATGAATACCCAACTATCGTAAGAAAAGCGGCAATGACAGCAAGTGTAATTTCGATATCTAACAAACTGAAGATACCGAGAGTTATTAAGACATCATGTGCAAGAGCGACAAGAGCGCCGATTGCGAATTTGAATTCGAACCTGAAAGTAATATAAACAACGATGCCGAACATAGCGGCGAAAATAGCCAAAACAGCTTTATTCCTTAACTCTTCGCCTATTTTGGGTCCCACTTTCTCCACCTTACGAATTTCATATGGGTTAGCTGTAAAGTAATCAGTCAACGCTTGAGAGATAAGGGTGGACGCTTCTGTGTCCCCTTTTGCTTCAAGTATCCTAATAAGGACTTCCTTGTCATCGCCGAACTTCTGTATCACAGCATTTCCATAACCTGCGGAGGAAATTGCTGAACGTACATCCGCACTGGATACAGGATCATCGAATTTGACCTGTACTAATGTTCCGCCTAAAAAGTCGATTCCGAGACGAGGCCCTCCGTGAGCGACTATCGAAACTAAACCGATGAGGATGAATAGGAGCGAAATCGCAATTCCGATTTTGCGCTTACCTATGAAATCTATGTTTGTGTCTGAAAATAGGTTCATTTTATATACTTAATTTTGTGACCTCAAAGCGGTCGGTTACGTATGCAAAAATTGTCCTTGTGATAAAGATAGCAGTCAACATACTTGCAAGAATGCCCCAAAATAACGTTATAGCAAATCCCTTGATGGGTCCGGTTCCGAATTGGAAGAGCACGAGAGCAGCGATTATGGTGGTCACGTTTGCATCGATAATTGTTGTTAATGCCCTCGAATAACCTGCATCTATCGCAGAACGTACCGTTTTGCCCTTTCTGAGCTCCTCTTTTATCCTCTCAAATATCAGTACGTTCGCGTCTACTGACATTCCGATAGTCAGGATAAGTCCCGCAATACCCGGCAGTGTCAGCGTAGCTCTAAGTGTTGTCATAATTGCGAGAACAAAAGCGAGATTAAGAAGCAGCGCAAAGTTCGCAAGGAGCCCCGACATCCTATAGTAAGCAACCATAAATATCATTACGAGTACGAAACCAAGGATTGCGGCATTGGTGCCCTTTTCAATCGAATCTCTACCAAGCGTCGGACCGATAGTACGTTCCTCAATAACTTCCATTGGAGCGGGAAGCGCACCTGCTCTCAAAATAATAGAAAGGTCTTTTGCTTCATTTATGGAATTCATTCCTTCAATGACAGTATTTCCGGATGGAATTTTACTTCTTATTACAGGTGCGGAGTGGACTTTATCGTCAAGAATAATGGCGACTCTTTTGTTTATGTTTGCTCCGGTAAGACGTGACCAAGCTCTTGCGCCCTCGCTGTTCATATTGAGGTAGACCACCGGTTGTCCGGAAGCGGAACTTGCGCCTCCGCCGAAATTAGCCGAAGCGGAAGTAACAACTTCCCCTGTCAAACCGGGTTCTCTGTTGACAGCGTACAGGACATTATATTTTTCAGATGGGAGTCCTTTTCCGCCGAAATCTCTCTGATTGTTCGACCAGATTATCTTCATATCTGCCGGAAGCGCAGCCTGAACTTCCTCTAATGCAAGAATTTTGCGAACAGCTTTTACGTTCTCAAGCGGAACGCCTATATCACCGTCTATGTTCCTTAGCAAGGCAGAGAAGGGACGTTCTTCAAAAATCTGCTCGTCCACAACCACAGAACCTTCAGAATTACCGGAGTATGATTCTGATGTTGTAAGACCGAATATTTCATCAACACTGATGGATTTATCTCGACTTTCGGCAAGCACTGTCAGAGTGGTGTCAGTTGTATCTGCTGTAGATTTGGAGAAAGCGACAAGACTGTCTAAGTCTATACCGGTTCTGATGCTTCTGAGAACGTTATCGATGCGGGTAATGACAGACTGCACAACATCGGGATCTTTAAGCAGGCTAAATTCCAACAGAGCAGTTTGTTTTATTAAGTTACGCGCTCGCTCGGGATCCTGCACGCCGGCAAGTTCGACAATTATTCGATTCGAACCTTGTTTAAGGATCGTAGGCTCGGATACTCCGAATTGGTCAACTCTGTTACGTATTACTTCCAATGCGCGGTTGACGGCATCGTCTGCCTCATCTTCTAATGAAGAAATGATCTCGGAATTTTCTATACCGTAATCAATAAAATGACGCGCAAGCCTGATGTTCCGTTCATTTGCTTCAAGCAGCAGCGCATCAAGGTATTGAATGTCATCGTTTTCAGCTCTTATCTCGGCGGCGGCAAGCGCATCATAAAGAAGTGTTTTGTTACTCGCTATGTTCTCCACGAGTTTTGGTATATTCACCTCCATTACGACATGCATACCACCCTGAAGATCAAGGCCGAGTTTTAACGCTTTTTCCTGAAGCGCGTCTTTGGCTGCTTCGTTATCGGGTGGAAAGAAATAATATTCTATTGTCGGTGTCAGCAGATAGATTGTAAGAACTAATGCAATTCCTATCAGCACAAATCTTGGCGTTAATTGTTTTCCCAATAAATCCTCTTAATTTCTAATGTTTAAGCAAGCACCAAATCTATCTCATTTATCATCTTATGTCAAATTATATTTTCAGTTACTTTTGTAGAAAATGAAGATGGAAAGGCAATTAATTTTCGGTCAGTATCCCAATGATTTATCAACGATATTTCTGAGCTCCTTACCTGATAGGTAACGCTGTAAATTCACACCGAAATCGGTTGCGGCAAGCGGTGTATAGTCGCCGAAGTTCCCCGCAATGTGCGGCGAGAGAAAGACGTTGTCGAGTTTGAACAGCGGGCTATCCTCAGGAAGAGGTTCGGTGGCGAAAACATCAAGTCCCGCACCGGCTATCTTTTTTTGAGAGAGCGCTTGATAGAGAGCCGATTCGTCTACAATCGCTCCTCTTGCCACGTTGACAATAATTGCGGATTCTTTCATACGCGAGAGCCGCTCTCGGTTTATCAACCCCTTTGTCTCTTTTGTGAGGGGAGCGCAGACGGCGAAATAATCCGATTGAGCTATCAGTTCATTCAGCTCCGACAACGGATAAACTCTGTGGACATGAGGGCGCTTTTCGCCTGATTTTGAGCTGCGGGATGCGACGCTTACGTTCATGCCGAAAACTCTTGCCATCTCCGAAAGCGCTTGACCGACGGCGCCGAATCCTAAAATGCCAAGTGACTTTCCACGCAGTGTTCCATTCTGCGAAGCTATTTCCCGTTGGCTCCATTTCCTGCTCTCTCTGAATTTAATCGATTCGGCGAACTTCCGTTCGAAGTACAACATCATGGCGATGGCGTGTTCCGCAGTGACTTTCGAATGAAAACCGACCGCCTTGGTCACTGTAATGTCACTTTCGGCTAATTCGGGAAATAAAATTCCGTCGACCCCCGTTGCGCCGAAGTGAAGCCACTTCAATCCACTCAGACCGGAAAAAATCTCCGGAGTGAATTTATAGCACGAGGCGATTTCTACGTCACTCCCTGCGGAGGCAAACTCTTCATTGGAAGAACAGAAGACGAAGTCTATTCTATCGGGGGAATCCAACTCGGCGCGGACGCGTTCGACTATCCTGTCAAACATCTTACGATTATTTGTCATACGGATAGCGATCTTTATCAGTTTAGAATTCAAAGCGGTTCAATCTATATAGAGAGAATACCGGAATCAACTTATAATCTCTTGGATGATGAGGAGATACGAATCTTCCTCCTTCGAGGGAGGTGTCATCCCGATTTATCGGGAGAGGGTGTGATTCTGATGTTCTCTCCAAAATTATGATCACCGAATGATCACACCCCTCGTCCGTCAACCGACGGACACTCCCCTCAAGGGGAGAGAATGTGAGGTGCGAGTTAGGGCTTGCCCTGACCGCACTAATTTAAGTTGTGGGTTATGGCTGGCAGTCGATGATTGACAGTCTTTTTTCTCTATCCCAGTTGAACTGTTATTGTTTCGGATTCATATGTGTTTAAATTACGTGCGAAAAGAAATGAAACAAAACAACAACAGCACGTCCTATTGTGAAAAACACTGAACCGCTAAAATTGGGCATAATCGGTTGCGGGATAGCTGCCAAAGCGCTCCATTATACTGCCTTGAGAGAACTACAAGATAAATTCACCATAACTGCCGTCTGTAATCATACGGAACCTAAAGCGAGAGAATTTTCGGAAATGGTGGGCGGTGTGCCTTACACTTTAGATTATAAGGAACTTCTCGCAATGGAAGATGTAGAAGCCGTGGATATAGTTCTTCCCATACATCTGAATCGTTTGGTGGTTTCCGATGCTCTGAAGGCGGGAAAGCATGTCATAGCTGAAAAGCCCATAGCCGGAAACCGCTCTGACGCCTATGACCTTGTTAAACTCGCTGATAGTTCTAATCAGGTGACTATGATCGCTGAAAATTACAGGTATAGGAAGGTGTTTCAAAGAGCGAAAGAGCTTATACAATCGGGCGCTGTCGGTGAACTTAATTCTTTCTCCTGGAATATTTTTTATAAGTTTGACGAAAATAATGAATACGCGCGCACGCAATGGAGGATCGATCATAAATACGAAGGCGGAATTATCACTGATGCAGGTGTGCACAATATTGCGGCATTAAGACTACTATTCGGCGATATCGCCTCAGGTTCCGCTTTGGTTTGGAACGTGAATTCAGCTGTTGGACGCACAGATTCAATCAAATTAAATTTTAAAACAACCAACGGGATAAACGGGTCGTTCAACATGTCCGCAAGCGTTGAAGGTTACTCAGAAAACAGACTGCTCATTTTCGGAAACAGAGGAACCATCACTGTTAAGGATGATGACATTGAAGTCATGAATCATGAAGGCGAATCTTTTAAAGAATCGATGAATGATGATGGAGGATTCAAAGCACAATTCGAAAATTTTTATGACGCAGTGCGAAACCGCGGTGAGGTGGTCAGCACATTTAATGAGGCTTATAAAGATATTGAAGTTCTTCTGAATGCTTATCTCTCCTCCGAAAGCGGAATTCCGTTCAAAATAGAATAAATTTCAAGCTAAAGACAGTGAAAGAACTCCCGCCATCGGCGGTGGTTCTGACTGCCACGTAATCAAAGATATATTATAGCTGATTCCATCATAAACCATACTTGCATTTCGGTTGGTCTCCTGCTACATTTAGAAGTTATATGTTTAGTGAATATCGGGCAGTGAAGAATTGACAAAAGTTATAGTCATAGCCAATCAAAAAGGCGGTGTGGGTAAGACCACTACCGCCGTGAACCTTGCCGCGTGCATGGCTGTCACGGAAATACCGACGCTTATAATTGACATGGATCCGCAAGCAAACGCTACGAGCGGATTGGGAATAGAGCTTACCAACGGCGATAAATCAATTTACGATGTTATGATAAACAGGGTAGAAGCAGAAACGGTGATAAGGAAATCCGATCTTCCGCATCTCGATATACTTCCTTCGTCAACGCGGTTGGTCGGTGCGGAGATAGAGCTCGTTCCAGCGCTGGCTCGTGAGACGATACTCAAAGGAGCGCTCGGAAGTTTGAATGGAAATTACGAGTACATTTTCATTGACTGCCCGCCCTCGTTAGGTCTTCTGACGCTTAACAGCCTGACTGCCGCTGATACAGTTCTCGTTCCCGTTCAATGTGAATATTTTGCGTTAGAGGGTTTAAGTCAGCTGCTTAATACTATACGGTTAGTTCAGAAGAATCTGAACAAAACATTAGAAGTTGAAGGCTTTCTGATAACGATGTTCGACAGTCGTTTAAACCTGAGTCGGCAGGTGGCGGAAGAGATCAGGGATTATTTTAAGGAAAAAGTTTTTGAGACTGTAATCAACAGAAATGTAAAATTGGGAGAAGCGCCGAGTTACGGTAAACCGATAATCCTATACGATGCCGTCTCTACCGGCGCGGGAAATTATATGAATCTTGTTCGGGAGATGTTGGAAAATGCCGGCTAAATCACTTGGAAGGGGAATCGGAGCGCTCATACCGGAAATCGATGAGCCGTCAGGCAACAAACCGGAAGTGGCGGAATTATTAGTTGATAATATCTTAACTAATCCCCATCAACCACGCCATGATTTTGATCCTGTATCATTAGAAGAGCTTGCCGCATCAATAAATGAAAATGGTATTGTGCAGCCTATTACAGTGAGGCAGAAAGACGGCAAATTCGAGTTGATAGCCGGAGAACGAAGACTGCGGGCAGTTAAGTTGATAAACATGAGGACGATTCCTGCTTATGTAATGTCAGTCGAGAATGATGGGAGCCTGCTTCAACTCGCTCTTATAGAAAATATACAAAGAGAAGACCTAAATCCCGTGGATATAGCGTTGGCATATCAGGAGTTGATAGAAACACACGGACTAACGCACGGAGAGATAGCGGACAGAGTCGGGAAAGACCGTTCGACTGTTGCAAACTTCCTTCGCCTACTCGGGTTGCCGGATGAAATCAAAGAGTCTATCAGAAAGGGAGAACTATCTCAAGGGCATGCAAGAGCGCTGCTCCCCATTAAAGAAAGCAGTAAAATGCTTGCTCTGTATCGAAAAGTAATCAAAGACGAACTTAGCGTTCGTCAGGTTGAAGAGATCATTAAGGGTGGCGTTAAAGAAACTCAAATAAGAATTCGTTTGAAGGCTACCTCTGCGAAGTCTCCCCAATTGAAAGCAATAGAAGGTGAACTTATGATGAAATTCGGAACGAAAGTCAGAATAAGAGAAAAAGGCTCGGGTGGAGAAGTCATAGTGGAATATTATTCGAAGGAAGACCTTGACAGACTGATCACTCTTATCGGACAGCTCGACAGCTGATATTTCTAAGTAAAATAACCTGATGAAGAAAGATAAATACTATACAATAGTTCTGATTCCTGATGAAACGGAAAATCCGAGAACCTTCCGACTCAACAGGAAATTTGTAAAGACAGTTATCATACTGAGCGTGCTGTTAGTGACTGCAGTTGCCGCTTCGACCGCTTTGATTCTTCCAAGGGCTTTAAAGTACAACGACTTAGTGGAAAAAAATATTCAGCTGACACGTGACCGATTTAAGGTGTTGGGGATGATGGATGATTATGCAAGGATAAAACAGAGAGATATAGCTATCAGAAAATATCTCGGACTCAGTCTGAATCTCGAATCTCCATTGGGATTCATTGAATCAGGAACGGACACTTCGTATCACAAGATAGATTCGTTGATGTCACTGCCGCTGAGAGATATTGATCCTGCTGATATGCCAAGATTTGATAATGTCAATTTTATCGAAAATGTGCCTACTACACCGCCAATTGAAGGAGTAGTTACCGCCGGTTTCGCCCGGTCCACAATTTTTAAGGAAGACCAACATGTAGGAATAGATATTGCCACGCGGGTAGGTGATATGGTTGTCGCTGCGGCAGAAGGAATAGTGATTTTTTCTAATTGGACCTACCGCTCGGGTAACAGAATCTTACTCTATCACGGCAATGACTACTTCAGTGTTTATGGGCATAATTCACGGAATCTTGTGAAGGTTCACGACAGGGTACACAGAGGAGATCCGATCGCGCTCGGAGGAGATACGGGAATAAGCAGAGGCCCGCATCTACATTTTGAGATATGGAAGAAGGGTGTGCCCATTGATCCTCGAGAACTGATACCAATCTATCGAGAGAAAGATATTTCTATTGACTGAAGAATTAAAAACATTATGAAAGGATTTAACGCTAATACAATTGATCGAATAGAAACTTTGGTTGGCGAAGGCACAACCATCGAAGGGAATATAGTTGGAATCAACAGTATCCTCATTAACGGAACTGTTACCGGAGATGTCACCACCGAAAGAACTCTCAGAGTAGGTAGATCCGGAATAATTAAGGGAAATGTCAAGGCAAATTCAGCTATACTCGGAGGAATTATCGAGGGAGATTTGGATGTTAAAGATAGTACGGTGCTCGGTTCACACTCGAGCTTGAAGGGTGATCTGAAAACGGCTCGACTTAAAATAGAAGAGGGCGCCACATTCGAAGGAAGATGCGTAATGCTCGACAGGAACGCGGAAAAAGATTTGAATGATGATAGCGAAAAAACAAAAGATGAGCTCGATGTCAATTCGAGCTGACCGGAATGTCCAAACCTGATGATAAAAAAGAAACAAGGTTCAAAAATCAATATTACTCATTCGGTTTACAGGTGGCTGTTTCGTTCGCGTTCTATATGCTCGGAGGTTATTGGTTAGACAAAAAGTTTTCCACTCTGCCTCTATTTCTGCTCATCGGGATACTCTTTGCCTCTATTTCATTCGTATATTTTATGAGAAAACTCTATCGTCAAAAATAATAGTCCGATAAAAACCAAGACGTCGCTTGATAAATAATTTTCACCTGGTAGGGTCGGTCATAACAGCTCTTACAGCTCTATTGATCTATCTCGTTTTTTCTAATTTCATTGAGGCGGACGGACAAACTTACCTGTATGCGTTGCTGACGGCATTTATAATGATGGAAGCGAGTCATTTTTTTAGAAATTGGGGAGCTCAAGGAGACACTGCGCAACTGTTAAAAGGTGTTTCATTCAGTTTCGGAAGCAAAGTCGCTATCTTTTTATTCTCTTATTGGATATTAAATGAGTTCACAAATATAAATATTAAATATTTTTTGATAATTCTGGTTGCAATTTATTTTTTCCTATTTATCTTTGAGGTTCAATATATGATGAAGACTGAAAATAGGAACATTAAGAAGACATAAATGTTGTTATCTGAAGGATCAAAAAAGGTCCAGAGTTTAGGTGATATTGAGCCGATTCATGTTGTGGGGGAAATCTTTCACGAAGTAAGCGATCAAGTTTGGATAGAATTAAGTCTGTTCGGATTTGACCTGTCAATAACAAAGCTCACCATATTTATGTGGATAGCTTCGGCGATTCTTTTGGGGATTACGTTCAGTGTGAGAAATAATCTGAGATTGGTCCCAAAAGGGCGATTGGCGCAGGCATTGGAAGCGATGGTACAATTCATTCGTGATGATATAGTAAAACCGAATTTACAGGAAGACTGGAAGGGATTCATGCCTCTGTTTTGCACCTTCTTCTTCTTTGTACTGATGAATAACGCCATCGGAATGATTCCATATCTTGCTAACCCTACAGGAAGTTTAAGCGTGACGGGAATGCTCGCAGGTATGACCTTTCTGACTATCATTTTCGGAGGTATAAGAAAAAATGGATTCGGCGGATTTTTAAAATCTTTTGTGCCATCCGACGTTCCGGCATTCATACTGCCGATAATTGTTTTAGCTGAAGTTCTCGGCTTATTTACAAAATCGTTTGCGCTTGCCATCCGGTTATTTGCAAACATGATAGCCGGGCATATTGTCATACTGACGCTATTCGGATTGATTTACATTTTACAAAGTTGGCTGTTGGTTCCATTCACGATTGTAACCAATTTGGCAATGAGTGTTCTTGAAATATTGATAGTTTTGATTCAGACTTATGTGTTTACATATCTTTCGGCAATATTTGTCGGAATGAGTTTACACCCGGAACATTGAGAATTAAAAAAGATAAATTAAGGAGAAATTAATATGGAATCACAGGCGTTAGCGTGGTTGGCGGCGGGTATCGGCGCAGGATTGATCACAATAGGAACAGGAATTGGTATTGGAAAGATCGGCAGCAGCGCGATGGAGAGCATCGGTAGACAGCCTGAAGCCGCAGCAGATATCAGAGGGGCTATGATCGTAGCAGCCGCTCTTATCGAAGGTGTTGCATTCTTTTCAATCATTGTAACTGTACTACTCATAGTTCTCACAGGAGAATAGGCGAACCGGAAATGGAATTTACACTATTAGATGTAAGTACAGGACTCGTTTTTTGGTCTGCCATTACATTTCTGCTTCTGCTGTTCTTAATGAAGAAATTTCTTTGGGGACCGCTTATAGAAAATCTTGACCGCAGAGAAACGATGATAAATGATGCTGTTAAGAAGGCGGAAGAGACTCAAAAGAAATCTGAAGATGCGCTAAAGGAATATAACAAGAAACTTGCTGAAGCGAGAGAGGAAGTTCGCCAGATAGTTGCCGCAGGGAGAGAGTCCGCGGAAAAAGTAAAGGCGGATATCTTAGAAGAAGCCAGCAAAAAATCTGCGTCATTGGTGGAAAAAGCCAAGAAAGAGATCGCTTCTGAGCGGTCAGACGCGATTAATCAGATAAAACAGCTGGTCGTGGACATTTCTATTTCAGCAGCGGAGAAAATGCTGAAACGGAATCTGAATGCTGAGGACCATATCAGCCTTATAGAAGAAACGATGCAGGGCATGGATAAGAAAAATTGAAAGATTTAACTGCGGCAAGAAAATATTCGGCAGTGTTGTTCGAGCTTGCGAAAGAGAAGAATGAGGTGAACGAAACAGGAGAGTGCTTGAAGCTGTTAAAGCAATCCTATAAAGCGATTCCTGAGTTCAGATCTTTCCTGTTTTCTTTTAAGATCAGTAATGCTCAAAAGATTGAAGCTCTCGGCGCTGTTTTCGGAGATGATTTTACGGATCTTTTATCAAAATTCATGAAAACATTGATAGAGAATAAAAGACAAGATTTGATTTCCGATATATCCGACAGCTATAATCTGAAGGCTATGGAATCGAAAAATCAACTGCTCGTGACAGCGGTTACGCATGAAAAACTATCAGATGAATTGACCGACAATGTGAAAAAAGCATTGGAGAAGTTCTTTGATAAGGATGTTATAATTGAATCCACAGTGGATCCGTCTATCATCGGCGGGATAAAGTTAAGGATTGGGAACACCGTCATTGACGGTTCTGTTCGAGGAAGTCTCACGCGATTGAGACAGACTCTCTTGAACTGAGTGATAATTTAGGAGTAATAATGGCTATAAAAACCGACGAAATAACTTCTCTGCTTAAAAAGCAAATAGAAGGTTTCAAGGTAACAGTTGATGTTGAAGAAGTTGGCGAAGTGATAATGGTGGGGGACGGTATTGCCAGAGTTGTCGGGCTTGAAAATGCAATGGCATCGGAACTTATAGAGTTTCCGGGCGGTGTTTTCGGTATGGCGCTCAATCTTGAGATGGACAACGTTGGAATTATCCTCTTCGGCGACGATAGGTATATTAAGGAAGGCGATACGGCAAAGAGAACCGGAAGGATAGTCGAGATAGGTGTGGGGGAAGAGATGTTGGGAAGGGTTGTAAATCCAATCGGTCTTCCGCTCGACGGTAAGGGAAAGATCAACGCAACGGAATCTTACACTGTAGAAAAGAAAGCTCTCGGCGTGATCGATCGTCAACCCGTTACTGAACCTTTAGCGACAGGGATAAAGGCTATTGATTCGATGATCCCTATCGGGAGGGGTCAAAGAGAATTGATCATCGGCGATAGGCAAACCGGGAAGACCGCAATTGCGATCGATACTATAATCAATCAAAAAGGCGGGGACGTAAAGTGTATTTATGTCGCTATCGGACAAAAGGCTTCTACAGTTGCGACAGTGATACAAACTCTTGAAGACCGCGGCGCTATGGACTATACAGTTGTAGTGGCCGCGAATGCGACCGATCCCGCGCCTATGCAGTTCATCGCTCCTTATGCGGGGGCAGCCATAGGAGAGTACTTCAGGGATAAGGGAGAGCATGCTCTTGTGGTATATGATGATCTCTCCAAGCACGCATGGGCATACAGGCAGGTTTCTTTATTGTTGAGACGTCCCCCGGGTCGTGAAGCGTATCCCGGCGATGTGTTCTATCTTCACTCGAGACTCCTTGAGAGAGCCGCAAAGTTGAACGATAAATTAGGCGGCGGCTCCCTAACGGCGCTTCCTATCATAGAGACTCAACTCAGTGACGTTTCAGCTTATATACCTACCAACGTGATTTCCATCACGGATGGTCAAATATTTTTGGAAAAAGATCTTTTCTATTCGGGTATAAGACCGGCTATTAACGTCGGTATCTCAGTATCACGAGTAGGCTCGAACGCTCAGATAAAAGCGATGAAGCAGGTGGCGGGTTCACTAAAGATCGATCTTGCCCAATATAGGGAAATAGCGGGATTCGCCAAGTTCGGCTCCGACCTCGACAAAGCTACCCTTGCGCAGTTGACGAGGGGTGAGCGGTTAGTCGAAATTCTGAAGCAGAATCAATTCAAACCGATGAAGTTCGGTAATCAGATTGCATTGATATACGCCGGAACAAGCGGTCATTTAGATGAAATTCCAACTGCGAAGATCGTTCAGTTCGCGACAGAGTTCGATGACTATATGGAGCAGGAACATTCGAAAACACTTAAAGAAATAGACTCCGAAAAGGTCTTGTCCGATGAATTGAAAGAGGAATTGAAAAAGGCGGTTGAAAGTTTCGTCGATTCGTTCAAGTTGAAAGTGGCTTAGTGGCAACTCTAAAAGAAATAAAGACGAAGATGTCGTCGGTTAAGGGGATCGAGCAGGTCACCCGCGCCATGAAGATGGTGGCAACAGTGAAACTTCGCCGCGCGCAGGAGGCGATACTTCAGGCGAGACCATATGCGTATAGGATAAAAGACCTCATCAATAATTGTATACCGAAGATAGAGATTGATATAAATCCTCTTTTAGCCGTTCGGGAACCGTCTAAATTCTGTGTGGTTGTGGTTACTTCGGATAGAGGTTTATGCGGTTCATTTAATACAAATATTTTGAATAGATCTGTTAATATCATTGATTCCTACGGTAGGGAAAACACAAGTGTTATAGCTGTGGGAAGGAAAGCGAGAGATTTTTTCACGAACCGGAATTACGATCTGCTTGCGGCATATACCGGTTTTTCCAAAGAGCTCCGCTTTGAGCATGCGGTTGGAATAACCGATACGATTACATCTCAATATCTCTCTCATGATCTTGACTGGGTTGATGTTGTATATCACGAATTCAAATCGGCAGTGAAGCAAGATTTGATAGCGGAACGGTTTTTACCGCTGACAGGTGGCGATCCAAGAGACGATTTTCTGCCCGGAATGAAGGATAAGAAAGGGAAGGAAAAAGAAGAAGTAAGTGTGGGAATATCCGGTGAGATGCTTTTCGAACCCTCTGTTGAAGAGGTGGTGAATGCCATAGTCCCCAAATATTTGAATGTTCAAATGTGGCGTATACTTCTTGAATCGCTGGCATCCGAACAGGGCGCGAGGATGACCGCTATGGATAACGCAACCGAATCCGCCA
Organism: Fidelibacterota bacterium; assembly: GCA_022563775.1. Next base: position 58,411 of record JADFMS010000002.1, read on the forward strand.
ATGAAATGATAGATGATCTACAGCTGTCCTATAATAAGGCGAGACAATCGTCAATAACGAGAGAGCTGCTCGATATCGTAGGTGGAGCGGAGGCTCTTAAAGGTTAAATTTTATATAATGATGGAGTTCTAAGATTTATTTTAAATTGCAGCTTATAATAGAAATTCTTAACGTCATTGCGAGGAGTGTAACGACGAAGCAATCTCATAATTATCAAAAGCTTCCACAAAATACGAGATTGGCATACGCCTGTCTTCGGCTGCGACGTCCGACTGAAACCCCCGCTTTTAGCGGGGCAAAGACAGATTGTTTCATTTTATGAGCCACAAGATGATTAGATCAGAGAACTCATGATATTTAATTCAAGGAACAAGAATGAATAAAGGTAAGGTAATTCAAGTAATGGGTCCCGTAGTGGACGTAGATTTTTCAGAGAGCGAAATTCCTCCAATCTATCAAGCGTTGAAAATAAAGAGGGATGACGGTGATCTTGTTTTAGAGATCGCGCTGCACATCGGCGAAGGAGTAGTCAGAACAATAGCCATGGATTCAACCGACGGTCTCGTAAGGGGCAACGAGGTGATAGATACGGGCGACACTATCAACATGCCTGTCGGACCGGAAATGCTTGGTCGGATGACAAACCTTCTTGGTGAACCGATAGATGAGAAGGGGCCTATAAATACAAAGTTACGCAGACCGATACATCGGCATGCGCCCGGCTTTGACGAACTCATTTCAACTCCTGAGCCGTTTGTTACCGGAATTAAGGTAGTAGACCTTCTTGAACCGTATATGAAAGGCGGTAAAACGGGTCTGTTCGGTGGCGCGGGAGTAGGAAAGACCGTTCTTATTCAGGAATTGATCCGCAATATAGCAACCGAACACGGCGGATATTCTGTCTTCGCAGGAGTCGGAGAGCGAACGAGAGAAGGAAACGATCTTTGGTTAGAGATGAACGAATCCGGCGTTATTGATAAAACGGCGCTTATATTCGGTCAGATGAATGAACCACCGGGAGCGCGTATGCGTGTTGCTCTGTCTGCTCTCACCATCGCTGAATATTTTAGAGATGAAGAGGGCAAAGACGTTCTTTTATTTATTGACAATATTTTCCGGTTTGTGCAATCAGGCTCCGAAGTTTCTGCGCTTCTCGGAAGAATGCCCTCAGCCGTGGGGTATCAGCCCACACTTGCCACCGAAATGGGTGAACTTCAGGAACGAATAACCTCAACCATTAAAGGTTCGATCACATCTGTACAGGCTATTTATGTTCCCGCCGATGACATTACCGACCCTGCGCCTGCAACTACATTTGCTCATCTTGACGCCACTACGGTACTCGACAGGGCAATTTTTGAGTTGGCGATCTATCCGGCGGTAAATCCGCTCGAATCAACATCGAAACTGCTCGATCCGAATATACTTGGAGAGAAACACTATAATGTGGCAAAGGAAGTCCAGGAAACGCTCCAGACTTACAAAGACCTGCAGGATATCATCTCGATTCTCGGTATCGATGAACTTTCAGATGAGGATAAGCTGACTGTGGCAAGGGCAAGAAAGATACAAAAATTCCTTTCGCAGCCCTTCTTCGTTGCAGAGGTGTTCACCGGACTTGAAGGAAGGTATGTAAAGATGGAAGACAGTGTCGCAGGTTTTGATGCGATAATCAAAGGTGAAATGGACGAACTCCCGGAGCAGGCGTTCTACATGGTCGGAACAATTGACGAAGCGGTTGAAAAAGCTAAAAAAATGAAAGATGCAGAGTAAAATTGGCTGAAAATTTCAATGTAGAAGTAGTAACTCCAACGTCATCAAGAACTTTTTATGATGTTCATCATGTCCGGGCACCGGGGTTAGACGGTAGTTTCGGGATATTAGCCAGACATATTCCCGCTATCATTGCCCTAAAACCGGGGGAAGTCAAGATTGAAAGCGGTGATCGCCGACAATTATTAGCAATCAGCGAAGGTTATTGTGAAATTCAGAGAGAACGAATTCTCTTGTTAGTTGAGACTGCCGAACTGCCGGAGGATATTGATGTAGAAAGAGCGCAAGCAGCGCTTGAAAGAGCACAGAAAATTCTCAGCGAGCATCCGGAAGACCTGAATCCGGATAGAGCAAAGGCTGCCATCAGCAGAGCGAAGAACAGGCTGGGGATAGCGAAGAGGAAATAATATTCAGGAAGTCGATTCAGATGGAATAGTCAATAAGGACTTAAAACCCTTATTTTTTTTCTGTTTCTATCAAGTAGAATATCTCAACTCAATTCTGTATATTAAGCTACTATATGAAAATAGTTATAAAGATTAAGTGAAAGAGCAATATAAAGGATTACGCACGCACTTTTTGGGAGAATTGCGTAAAAATGATTCCGGGAGTGAAGTAACTCTTATGGGTTGGGTAGCCAAGCGTCGGGACCATGGCGGTCTAATTTTCGTTGATCTGAGAGACAGGTATGGCGTGACGCAGATCGTTTTCCATCCTCAGATGGCAGATGACGGGTTTGCCGTTGCGGAGAAACTTTCAGCCGAAGACGTTCTTAAGATCAGCGGCATAGTCGGTGAGCGACCTGAAGAAAGCGTCAACACGGATCTTGACAGCGGCGAAATTGAGGTCAACGCTGAAAGCATAGAATTGCTGAATGAATCTGAAACTCCTCCGTTTGAAATAAGAGAAAATGTTGAAGCGTCGGAAGATCTTCGGCTCGAGTATCGATACCTGGACCTTCGCCGCAAGAAGATGCAAAATGCCATCATCACACGCCATCGGTTTTATCAGTCGGTACGAAAATTCATGTCTGATAAGGGCTTTATAGAGATTGAAACTCCTGTTCTTACGAAATCTACTCCTGAGGGCGCTCGAGATTTTTTAGTCCCAAGCAGGATAAGCAAGGGGAAATTTTATGCATTGCCGCAGTCTCCGCAAATTTACAAGCAGCTGTTGATGGTATCAGGTTTTGATAAATATTTTCAGATAGTCAAGGCGTTCAGAGATGAAGACTTAAGAGCCGACAGGCAGCCGGAACATACACAAATCGATATCGAGATGTCGTTTGTAGATGAATCTCATGTGAAAAAGATGACAGAGGAACTGATGGGAACAGTGTTTAAGGAAGTTATCGGTTATGATCTTCCTTTACCCTTTCCGACGATGACCTACGATGAAGCATTGAACCGTTTCGGATCCGATAAGCCTGATCTTCGGTTCGGTGTGGAGATCATGAATGTTACAGAAATCGCAAACAGAGCTGATTTTAAGCTGTTCAACGATGCCGTGGGCAACGGAGGGATGGTCGGAGCAGTTGTAGCCGAAGCCAACGGGACTTTTAGTAGAAAAGTCATTGACGATATTGTCGAATACTCAAAAATATATGGTCTTCGGGGGTTATCGTGGGCAAAAGTCGAGGATGGCAAACTTGCAGGTGGAGTAAGTCGTCACTTTGATGACAGTTTGCAATCCGAACTGCTTGGTAATGTAAAAGCAAAAGATGGAGATGTCATATTCCTTGCAGCGGATAAAACTGATGTTGCATTAAAGGGTTTGGGAGCAATCCGGTTAGATATCGGCAGGCGACTCGACCTTATAGATAAAGATTCGTTTTCACCCTTATGGGTTACGGATTTTCCGATGTTCGAGTGGGATGAAGATTCGAAAAGATATAGCGCAATGCATCATCCGTTCACCTCCCCAAAGACGGAAGATCTGGATTTATTGGATTCCGACCCTTCAAAAGTGTATGCAAGGGCATATGATATGGTCTTCAACGGGAGTGAGTTGGGTGGCGGGAGCATAAGAATCCACTCGAAAGAAGTGCAATCAAGAGTATTTAAGACGCTTGGGATAGGCGCTGATGAGGCAGAACAAAAATTCGGATTTTTATTGAAAGCGCTATCCTATGGAGCGCCCCCGCACGGCGGGATAGCTCTCGGGCTTGACAGAATAGTGACTACGATGTTAAGGCTTGATTCAATCCGGGATGTAATAGCATTTCCAAAGACCGCAAGCGCTTCAGCACTGATGGAAAAAGCGCCTTCGGAAGTTTCTGAAGCCCAATTAAAAGAATTAGGGATTAAGTTGGAACCTAAATAAGAGAAGTTAGTATAAATTGATGTGCCATGAAAAATAAAATCAGATAACTACTTGTTTTTCAAGCATATGACGAGATAAATTAAAACGGAAAAATGATGATAAATGACATGGAGTCGAAACTGATTGTGAAAAATATGCAGAGAATAAAGAGCTTCGTTCAAACAAGGAGCTTGTTAGCGCTGACACTGATTGTAATGTTATTAGCGGTTGCGTGTGGTGGCGGAGGTGGATTGACAACGGAGCAGCTTATAGAGTTAGAGGAAACAAAAGCGGCAGCTTTATCAGCTGAAGAGAAAATACAGCAACGAAAGGTCGCCAAAAAAACGCTTAGTGAAAATCTAACGGCAAAAAAGAAGGAATTGAAACAGATTCTGTCGGATAAAGAGCTGTTGATAAAAAGGCTGAAAGATCTCGAAAATTTGACAGGAGATGAAACGGAAGCTGATACAAACGGTGTTGACATAAACAGCGGAGATAACGGAGATGGCATTTAAAACGAAATCAGAGGATAATATATAATGACTATAAAATTCATAATTGTTGCCGGTATAATAGGGGTTGGAACGTTTGTTTCATTCTCAACTCTGTACGCTCAGGATGCGTCTAAGATGTCACCTGAAGAGTACCGAGCCGAGCTTACACGATGGAAAGAGAGAGAATCGTCCGCCGGCAGCGAGCTTTCCAGGCTTGACAGGGAAATAGAATCCCTTAAAAAACAGCTGACAAATGTAGAGGGGAACATAAAGAAAGAGCGAAATGAAATATTCGGTCTTATGAGCGCTTCTGACGAAGAGATTCAAAACTATATGAAAATGCTCAATGGTCTTGAAAATGACGTAGCAGGATTGGCTGATCTTTCAGAGGAGGAGCTTTTAGGTTCCGTAGAATTTCTTGAGGGTATCGCTTTAAGGTTAGAAGATTTGAGCGATAATGATTTTTCCGGCTTTGAGCAGAATCGTCAGAGGCTTGATGATATAGCAAATATGTTATCGAGCTACAGGTCTGTGATACCTGAACCGACTCAAGACATTGAAACGCTTGTCTTAATAGATTCAGATAGTATGGATGAGGCGGCAGCTGAAAAGTCTGATGAGAAAGAGGTGCAACCGGAAGTAGAGATAACGGATGGACGGATTCCCCGCACTGTGACGTTAGAACGAAAAGCGGATTCATATCAAGTAGTCAGAGGGGATAATCTTTGGGATATATCAGCCAAAGAAAAAATCTACAACGATCCGTTTCAATGGCTGAAAATTTATTCGGCTAACAGAGACCAGATATCCGATCCGGATGTCATAGAGATCGATCAGGTATTCGTAATTCCGAGAGAGCCGGCTATAAACGAGCATTGGGTAAGTAAGGGTGACAATCTTTCCAAAATAGCGGCGGAGAGATATGCGAATCCTTTTGAATGGACACGTATATATCAAGCCAATAAATCTATTCTCGAAAGTCCTGACCTTCTTCTTATTCATACCATACTAATTATTCCGGAAATAGATTAGAAAAAGACAAAACACCTGTTACTATGTAACACACTGTTATTCAGTGCATTATCATCCCTCTGTCTATCGTTCCGACCATACAGTTTCTTAAAATCTCATAACTTCAATAATGGCTCATAGTCATATAGGAGCAAATAAAAGAAACCCTAAGCGAGGGGACCGCCGCCGATGGCGGGGGATACGCTTGTCCTTATTTCAGCAGCAACATCTTCCTCGTTTGGGCGAATCCGCCCGCCTGGAGCTTGTATAGATAAATCCCGCTCGCTATGTTGGATGCATGCCAACTGACCCTGTGATTCCCCGCGGGCACAGTGCCACTCAAAAGGCGCGCTACTTCCTCTCCGCGAATATTATAGACTACCAACGAGACATCTCCCGACTGAGGAAGCGCGAACTCTATCACCGTCTCAGGGTTGAAAGGGTTAGGGTAGTTTTGCGACAGGGAAAATTCTGCCGGCAGACCCGCTATCTCACTCTCGACGCCTACAGGAGAAGAGAAACCGGTATACACATAAACCGAACCTGAAGCATCTCCATTATCATCATCACCCCAAGCTCCCACGACGGCATAGTCGCCGGAGATGGAGACTGACCCTCCCCATCCAAAATGATCACCTGCTGCTCCATCGGAAGGAAGTAATTTTGCCTCCTGCGTCCAGCTCGTGCCGGTGCGTTTGAACAGATAAGCCGAACCTGAATCAGTTCCATTATCATCATCGCATCGAGCTCCCACGACGGCGTAGTCGCCGGAGATGGAGACTGAAGACCCAAAAGAATCTTCTACCGCCCCATCGGAGGCAAGCAGTTTTGCCTCCTGCGTCCAGCTCGTGCCGGTGCGTTTGAACAGGTAAGCCGAACCTGCATCAGTTCCATTATCATCATCGAAAGGAGCGCCCACAACGGCATAGTCGCCGGAGATGGAGACTGAAAATCCAAACCTATCACCTGCCGCTCCTTCGGCAGGAAGCAGTTTCGCTTCCTCTGCCCAGATCGTGCCGGAGCGTTTGAAGACATAAGCCGAGCCTGAACTAAGTCCATTATCATCATCGGATTTAGCTCCCACTACGGCGTAGTCACCCGAGATGGAAACTGAAAATCCAAAGTTGTCAAATTCTGCCCCATCGGCAGCAAGCAGTTTCGCCTCCTGCGCCCAACTCGTGCCGGTGCGTTTGAACACGTAAGCCGAACCTGAAAAATCGCCATTATCATCATTGCCTTCAGCTCCCACGACGGCGTAGTCGCCGGAGATGGAAATTGAAAATCCAAACTTATCACCTGCTGCATTATCCGATGCCGTTAATTTGAATTCACTGATTTGCGCGTAAGCCGGCTGGGAAATAGACAGCGAAGCCGCCGCACAAATCGTCAGGGTTAGTATTAGTGTCTTTTTGAGCATTTTATACTCCCACTGTTAGCTTTTGTGCCCGCCTGACCTATGTCAGGCAGGCGAGTCAGGATTTATCCTGACCGCGTTAAGTGCTGGTTAGGGTTTTGCCCTGACAGCACGATTAGACAAATGAGATTGAATTCATTTTCTTATGCCGTCCTAATAAATTTAATATTAATACCGTATACATTTTGAACGTATAAAGATTACTCATTTGGTATTTTCTACAAGGTATCAATAATCCATGTGTTGTCAAGACATATTTAGTGTGCCCATATTGAGACCAACTAAAGATAACAAAACAGTATGAATCGGAATGAATCGTAACAAAACGGAAATTGGGTAAATCCCCGTATTTAGGGGGTTATAGGAGCGATTATGGCTCTATCTGTGGCTTTCAGCCAAAATAAAGCCTTGGGGGAGAGTCTGGGAATCTCCGCCAAACAGCTTGTCGGGGTGAGAACCCAGCGGATAAGTTACCCCTTCCAACGTCACCGACAGCATCCTCGTACAGATAGTAAACCCCGTCCCAATC
>JADFMS010000003.1:0-62904 GCA_022563775.1 Fidelibacterota bacterium
GGATACTTTTGAATTGTATACTGATCTAATTTTTCTGTTTTCTCATACTTCTGTCTCTGTTGCAAAAGCAATTTACTAACGCAAAATGACTATGCAAGTAAAAAATTCACTTTTTTGAAATAAATTAAATTTTGTTTTTCAGGCTGATTTGGCGAGTTTGAGCGGTTTTTTCGGAAATATCGGGCATTGGAAGAGTCTCAGTTCATGTTTTTATATTCTTCGAATATATTACTTGCAACATTTTCATCGATGTTCAATCCTGCTTGAAGCTGGGTTAGCAGTCTGATCTCCTCTTCGCAGAGTTCATCAGCGCAGGCGATCCCCACCGCCATACTGTAGACTTCGAGGCAATCTTCATCATTTAAACATTCTTTTACAGCGGCTATCAGCTCGAGTACCTTCTCTTCTATCAGCGCGCCCTCTTTATCCAAAAATAACTGATTCGCCTTCATATACATCGCGCCAACCATATTAGAATATTCTTCTTCCGAATAATCGTTGAATAACGCAAGACCTTTAACATTTGAGTGCATGAAATTGCGTTCCTGGATACTTCCCACGTTATCGGCTACTAATACAGCCCATGCAACGGCAAGGTATGCGTCTTCCGGTCTTTCAAAGTTTATGCTCATAACGAATTATACCTAATTAAAAGGCGAAGTTAAGTGTCATATACATTTATTTCCACCTGTTTTTAATCCTCTATGACAAGCTTGAGATTACCCGCATGACCGATGCTCCTGACACACCCCGTCTCAACCTTCGGTTGATCCACCCCTCTTGATAGAGGGGAATTTTTCGTCTCCCCTCCTTTTTAAGGAGGGGACACCGCTGTAAGCGAGGAGTGGTTGACCTATCTGTGCGGTCAGTCTGCCGCCGCGATGGCGGGATTGTGAAAATCCTGACCCACGCATCAGACTCAATCACCTGGCGAGTATGATCTCCCGTTTATCGAATATGACACTTGCCAATAGAAGATTCACAAAAGACTTTGTTTTGATCACATCCCCTACTCGTAAAGCATAATACTTTGTTTGTTTGGTGTCGCCTTCTAATATGCTATCCGGGTCGGGAAGATACATTCCATACTCGAAATAGACCTTAATCTCATCCTCGTACGGAAAAATGCCACAGATGTATCCTGTTTCAGGGTATCTATATCCAATCGCATGCCAACCGGGATAGGCTTTTTCCGTCGCTTAGGGCAGTGTTTTTCGCACTATGCTTCTAAGCTTATTCACTAGCTCGACAACAGGCGGAGAATGGTCTCTCAGATTCTGTCCGGATGTTATGTTGGCAGATATTATAATGAATTACTAACTGGGGTTCGATTAAAACTTAACAGCTATTTTAGCGATTTTATCAGAATATATTAATATTTCCTTGCCCATTTTCGATCTATATGCACTATGATTAATCACAAATTTAGTTTTTCTCATCTTTCTATAAAGTTTTCTTATAAATAAAACATCATCATATGTCATAACCCATTTTAAAGGTGTTTTTTCAAGAAATTTTGATAATTTTTCATGGTTTTTATCAATATAGTGGTTAAGATATAGCGATTTCCCTTTTTTATAATATGGTGGGTCAATAAAAATAAAATAGTCGTCTTTTTTCTTATTTTTCTCCAATCGTTTTAAAAAATAAATGCCATCATAATTCCTTACTCCTATACTGTTTTTATGTTCTTTAATTAAATTTAGTCTCTTTATGATAAGGTCTTTATTAAATCGGGATCTTACATTCCAAAATCCTGATTGGTGAACTCCACCTATTGGGCCGCCTTTAATTATACCGGAGTAATTAGTTCTATTTAAAAACAGGGTTGCAAATGCTAACTTTTTAATTGAAGTCGACGGGTTACTGAAAATTTTCTTTTGCTTTTTCCATTCATCAATATCAATAATTACAGATTTAATTTTTCGGATTAAATAATCAGTATCCTCTGTGGCAGTTTTCCAAAATGAATAAATGGCTTTATCTAAATCATTGATAATAATTTTTTTTACCTTTCCAGAATATAGTAACTTTAACGATGCTCCTGCCCCACCGGCATACGGCTCAACAAGAACAATTTTATTGTTCTCAATAAAGTTTTCCTCAATTGCTTTTTGGAGAAAATAACTGAGTCGAGTTTTTCCGCCAGGATAGCGAAGAGGTGAAAAGAAATCCATAGTTATTTTATCTTAGACATTATATCAAAAATTAGCCGACCACAGGTATTCCATATATCTCTAATCTGGGTTTCCGTAGGCAAATACGAAACATTGTGAATAAATAAATTCAGGTCACCTATAAAATCCTTCCTTTTCTGCATAACTTTATTAATGGCAGTTCTATCTTGAGGGTCTGTAATAAGATTATTTGCCGTGTTTAGCATAAAAGTTAGCATTTCTTTTAGTCCAGGAGACCAATTAGGTGGTAATTTTTTATTTTTATACTCATCTGTTATTGTTTTTATGAATCCTTTACTTCTAAGCTTATCATAGATTGCTAACTCTATTACCACTCTTAATGCAACAGCCAATATGTTAATATTATTTTTCTTTGTTGCTGGCCTATTCACACTCAACTCTTTGAGAATAACTTTTACTCTATTTGCGCCGTCATACGACTTATATTCATTATTAGATACCCAGTCAGCTTTCACCGACGTTCCTCTTGATGCTTTTTTCTTTTTTTTAGTTGATTTTGAATTCTTCTTCTTTAGTGGAAAGAGTTTTGAATCTATTTTTGAATATACATTAACTACTAAATCTTCTTGTTTGGCTTGTGCGGGTATTATTCCAGGAGTAACGATATAGGGTACAAGTTTTTTTAATTTTTCATCGTATTTTATTTGATCCTGAATGATTATTTTACCCATATCATCTATTGAATAATTTAAAAGTTTTTTCCCATTTTTGCTCAGAATTAGTCTTTGAATTTTGTTAAATCCTGATTTTAATAACTCTTTTTCTTCTTTTCTTGTTATCGATAGTCCTAGTATTGTTTCATAAAAATATAATTTTTGTAATTCCTCTTTAAATGTTGATACAACAATTCCATATTCAGATGACGCTGAGTTTATGTCATGTTCGCCAGAATCAATTAAAGTTTTATATTTTCTCAATCTTTGCAAAACCTGCCAAGGTTTAGAAAGATCGTTTACATGAATGTCAATAATCTCCTTATCTGCTTCTTTTCGAGAGGGCGCAATAGCAATTTTTATATTATTAAGCTGTTGCTTGTCAAAAGACTTATTCAATTTTTCCAGCTCAGTTTTATCACGGGCAGTTGGAGCTAATGCGGGATTCAGCAATAGTTGGCATGCTGCTAATCTTCTATTTCCGTCTAAAACTACAAATTTACTATTTTCAAAATAAACAATCGCAACCGCAGTTCGGTGATAACCTTTATTAGCAATGCTTTTTGCTATTTCTATCACATCTTCATTTTCCAAAAGATAATTTCTTATCTGCTGCACATCCTCGTGATTTTTAACATGTTGAGGTACTCTTGGATTTTGTAAATCCAAATATAATTTGGCCACATCTACTTGGTCATCTATCCACTCTTTTTTTGTATTCATAACAGTAATTTAGTTCCTAAGTATGAGTTTATTTACTTTGAATCATTCTTTTATATACTTTATGCGGATAGAGCAGACCCTACCCACACAACCTAAAAACATTTGCGGAGAGGGAGAGATTCGAACTCTCGGTGGGAGTATAACCCCCACTCTCGCTTAGCAGGCGAGTGCCTTAAGCCAGCTCGGCCACCTCTCCGAAGACATTAATATAATCTGATAGAAGTTAGACTGTCAAGCGGTTTAACAATTCTTCTTGTTCAAATGCCTCGCAGTTGATATAATTACGCCTAATAAAGCCGGATTTAGATGAAAGGGAACAAATGAGTGACAAAGTAACACAACTTCTTAAACCGATTTCCAATGGTCCGATAAGCGCGAAAAATATCAGAAGTCTAAAGTCGTCGGACGGTACGGCTCTCGCCACAAAAAAATCCATGATACTCTGCCGCTGCGGCGGGTCTTCGACCAAGCCATATTGCGACAATACGCACCGAACGAACGGCTTTGGCGATGCCAAATCTGATAAACGTCAACCGCAAGTGGTTGACAATTATATCGGCAAAGCTGTTACAATTCATGATAACCGGGGAATATGCGCTCATATCGGTCATTGTACGGATGGACTGCCCGAAGTCTTTCGTATGAAGACCGAACCGTGGATAGACCCTGACGCTACTAACACAGAAAAAATCATACGCACCATTAGACAATGTCCCTCAGGCGCGCTTAGTTATTCAATCAAAAACGAGCTGCATAACTCTGTCGAGCGGGAAGCATCTGTCATAGTCTCCAAGGACGGACCTTACTTTGTTGTCGGGGGTATCGAATTCAAAGACGCGAAAGGAGACGTGACGGAATCACCTGAGCATTATTCGCTCTGCCGATGCGGAGGCTCCAAGAACAAGCCGTTCTGCGACGGAACCCATTGGTATAACGATTTCAAAGACGACAGCGATTGGGCGAAAAACGAACAATCGAAAACGGCCGAGACCGCAGCTGAGTCAGCTGCCGCTGAATCCGAAGTTGCATCAGCGGCTGATGATTATGTCGAGATAGGCACAGTAGATGATTTTTCAGATGGAGAAGGCAAGCTGATCGAACATGATGGAAAAAATATTGCTCTTTTCAGAAGCGGTTCCGATTTTGGCGCTATCTCCGACGTATGTCTCCATCAAGGTGGACCGTTAAGCGAAGGTGAATTAAGCAACGGCTTAGTCGAATGCCCATTGCACGGTCATAAATATGCTTTTAAAAGCGGTAAGGGCGCTCCTGGAAGTCTCGGCGATGTTGCCGCTTACGATGTGAAGATAGAAAACGGAAAGGTTATGGTCTCGAACAATCCTATGAATCTAACTTCTGAAGAAGCAGAATCCGCGCCCTCTCCCTCTCCCGATCTGTATCTCGGTAAGTGGATGCGAAGCAGCGATGACTTTGAATCAAATTTCCAACGGATGCAGGAGCTCGCGCTCACCGGCAAGAGCGAGATCACACCGATGCGGACTCAAAAGAGCGTCCCGAATTTCGACACTATTCTTTTCAAAGGCGGACAGCTCTTTAGGATGCCTCTAAATGAGGATGAACCCGTCAGCCTGAAAACCGTCATCGGCAAAACAGCGAAGCACCCGTTAGAAATTGACCTGCCTTTTTACGTCTCGCATATGTCGTTCGGAGCGCTCTCAAGAGAAGCAAAGATAGCTCTCGCCCGCGGTACGAAATTGGTCGGCACGCTTATGTGTTCGGGTGAAGGCGGAATGCTGCCCGAAGAACGTCAGGAAGCGGATAAATATATTTACGAACTCGGCACGGCAATGTTCAGTCATAAAGATGATGTCATAAAACAGGCTGATGCGATAGAGATCAAAATAGGGCAGGCGGCTAAACCCGGACTTGGGGGTCATCTGCCCAAGGAAAAGATCACGGATGAGATTGCCGCGATAAGAGGTATTTCGAAAGACGAAGATTCAATCTCTCCCGGACGGCACGCCGATATCAATTCCCCCGAGGATCTCAAAAAAGAAGTCGACCATCTGCGGGAATTGACCGAAGGAAAACCCATCGGTATTAAATTCTCCAGCGGTCATGTGGAAAAAGATGTGGAGATCGCTCTGTCGGCAAATCCTGATTTTATAACTATCGACTGCCGCGGAGGAGGAACCGGAGCCGGCCCGACGTTCGTTAAAGATAATCTTGCTATGCCTCCCGTTTACGCCATACGAAGAGCCCGGAAGTATCTCGATTCTGTAAACAGCGATGTCACTCTCTGCGTTACAGGCGGATTTCGCGACAGTTCTGAAATAGCCAAAGCCATCGCGCTTGGCGCTGATGCGGTTGCCCTCGCAACTGCTTCAATGATCGCTATCGGTTGTCAACAATACAGAATTTGTAATACGGGAAATTGCCCTGTCGGCATCGCCACACAGAAACCTGAGCTTCGAGAACGATTTATCATCGAGGAATCGGTCAAACGATTCGTGAATCTCTACAGCGCTACCGCAAAGGAAATTGAGACGTTTTTACGCATTAACGGGAGAAGTGATATTAGCGAACTCGATCTCTCGGACGTTTTCACCACAAGCAGGGAGATCTCGGAGTACACAGATATTGAGCACGCTTAGCATGGATTGAGATTTATTTTTCATTTAAAGTCTCATCACGCTCTTACTTTCGCCGAATACTCTTGACAAATCCCTCTCCCCTTGAGGGGAGTGCCTCGCAGAGGCAAGGGGTGTAATTGTTCGATTCCGTAAAAATTATGAAGTTTTGAAGAATCACACCCTCTGTCACTTCGTGACACCTCCCTGAAAGGGAGGAGGTTTCGTTTCCAATCCTTTCTAAGGTTGGTATAAAGGCGAAGTCCCACAGAATACGGGGGGTTGTCCTATCTGCGCGATCGGGGAGTGTTCGTCACCTGACGGACTATGTGTGTGATTATTTTAATATTATTATTTTCTAAAAATGCAACTCTTGACACACCCCGCTAATCTAAATTCTGACTCGCGAGGAATGCAGCCATCTTGCGTTCCAACCCGCACAAAAATTCACCGACCACTCTGAACTGACCGCGTCCTGGTCAGTCCATTTTCATGCTTATATCATTTCTTCAACAAGCATGTAGTGAGATGAGTGGTCGGCTATATTGGTAATATCAACTGATAATTACCCTCCACTCTCTCACTATTGAAATTTAGCTACTCCTATCACATCCGGTGTAACAATAAAAGACAAGAATCTTTTCAGATTTAAACTTCGAGGAAAATCATTCCTAATCGGCATTGACTGATAGTGACAAATCCATGCAATTAGTGGCATATTTTACTCAATTAATCGTCTTTACTTTTGTTACTCACGCAGGGTTATATGACGGAATTGTGATATAGTTCCAAAGGAATTTATTCATAGTGTTGGCGGTCACACTGACCCATGAGGAAGAGTAATCAGATTCCTTTTCAGGGATAAGTTCGTTTTGCTTTGAAATTTATTGTATACTCTTTTTCGGAGGAATTACTGCTAAGTTACCGCTTGTCTTTTTTATCCGGTTCCTCTCTGACCACTTTACCGATTGTATCTATGTCATACGGTTTTTTGATGTATGCGCCGGCGCCGAGATTTAAGGTTTTCCACTCTTCCAATTCACCTGAATACCTGCACACGTTGTATTTGCCGTGTTTTTTGGTGCGGATCAATGTTATATTGCCGATCGAAAATATTATTTCCGAATAGACACTTTCACTTCGACCTATTCTCCATTCTCACCTCACTTCTGCTTGCGTCGCGGATCGACCGAAATTCATCCTGTTTTTTCCAATTAGGAAATTTGGAAGAATTAGCCAGCGTATATCCGATATCAAAGACTACCTGAAGGTATTGCATTATTCCATCCAAGTTTAAATCTTCGCTGTATTCATCACTTACTTTGTGGTAGTTTGAATCTACAAAAGCCTTGTGATTTTTCATCCCCCACTCCATGCCGTGCTCCCGGTTGTCGATACCGTTATCCATCGAAATGGAAGGCAGACCCTTTCTCGCTAAGCTGATATTGTCAGACCGATAGTAATACCGCTGCTCGGGCCAGGGATCCTCCTGAATATAAATTCCCAGTTTTTTTGCCGCGCGTTCCGCATACTTATCCAGATCGGATTTTCCGCTTCCGTAGATTATCAAGTCGTTAGTTTCACCGCCAAAATTCAACATATCTATATTTATCGAAGCAACGCTTTTCCCGAGCGGAAATACCGGGTTATCGGCGTAATATTTAGAACCCAATAAACCCATCTCCTCCGCAGTGTAACCCATGAATAGTATTGACCTTTTGGGAGGCACCGGTTGAGCCATGAATGCGCGCGCAAGACTCAAAATAGATGCCGTACCGGTTCCGTTATCCGCCGCGCCGTTATATATACTATCGCCTTCTGTGCCTTCGAGCATCCCTAAATGATCCCAATGAGCAGTGTAAATCACTACTTCATCAGGACGCTTTGTGCCCCGGATAAGCCCTAATACATTATTGGAACTATATATTCTTTCTTTTCTTTTAAATTCTCCGCTGAGCGTAACAGCCAGATCAAATGACTTAAATCCGGGAGAGTATGCGGCGACTAAGAGTGAATCGTAATCGTAGCCTGCTAACGCCAACAGTTGTTTTCCTATTCCCAAATCTATCAGTGCTTGCAATTTCAGAGTGGAACTGTCCACCTCCCCATCAAAAAGAGAATTTTCACCCTTGGAGGCTCTTCTCGCCCTTCGCTCCCAGCTGTATTTACTTCTCCATAAAGCTGAATCTATGATTACTATAGCGCCTAAAGCGCCATGAGATTCCGCCTTTTTAAATTTTGTAGAAAATGACCCGTGTGTTCGACTGGAGGGGTCTTTCATGATGGAGCTATCTTTACTTGCAAAGCCGGCATGACCCCTCAAAATGATCACTATTTTCCCGTTTACATCTATATCGGCATAATCGTCCCAATTAAACTTCTCTGATACACTCCCGAATCCTACGAAAACCAACTCCTTATTTACGAGAGAAAGTTCAGTTTCCACCCCTTTTATTTCAGGAAGAATATGCGTGTTCAATTCTATATTGAGACTATCGCCGTCCACACTGACGGCTCTGACACCCGAAGCTGTCGATTTTCTTGAAAATAGTTTTACCTCTTGCAGGTAACTTCCATTGTTACCGGGCTCTAATCCTATTGACTTAAAGTTGTTTATTAAATATTGTTGGGTCATTTTTCCGCCCGCTGTACCTGGTCGCCTGCCCTGAAATTCGTCGGACGACAGCGTTTTCAGATCGTTTCTGTAAGCGGCGGCAAATTCACCGTCTATTACTTCAGGAACCGTAATTCGATGGAATGCGCAACCGGTCACAGACAGGATCAATGACATAAACAGAATCAGTGAGTAGTACTTATTCATCTTCCTTCGCTCCCTCCCATCTCGACATTAATTACCGCCCGGTTTTTATTTTTTTAATGCGGAGTATCTCTAATAATTAAATTTATCTTTTTTGAATCTTATATTCAAGCTTGAAAGTTCCGTGGTGGCAATTTCTCTAATTTCAAACACTTAATCGAACAGCAGAATCCTCTAACTGACAGGATTTTCCAGGTAAAATAATTACTTTCTCAGTGGCGTATGAACGTTTCGTACATTTCATGAATGTGTTTAGGTCCGATACGGCAGCATCCGCCTATCAATCTTGCTCCTTCTTCGTACCACCGGGCAGCGTCAAATCCATTTATTACTGATTGGGAGCTACCTTTCCAGCTTCGCTCTTCCGCATCATACAATTCCCCCGAGTTTGGATATACAATAACCTGCTTACCGGGAGCACCGAGTTGTACCTGCTTGATAAGAGAAGAAATATATTTCGGAGCTGTGCAATTTACTCCTATTGCTACTACCTGCTCACAATTTTCAAAAAGCGAGGCGCATTTCCTAATCGGGGTTCCGTCGTTAATCCGCTCTCCATCCCGGCAAGAAAAACTTATCCACGCAACTGTTCCCGGTGACTGATTTAGAAGATTCAACAATACTTCCGATTCCTGATAACTCGGAATCGTTTCTAACGCTAACAGATCGACAGATGAATTTGAGAGAATTTCCCATCTCGGTTCATGAAAGGACAATAGATCATCGTCTGAAACACCGTAATCCCCTTTATATTCCGAACCGTCAGCAAGCATCGCTCCATAAGGACCAATACTACCCGCAATCAGAGGTCGTAATCTCGTAGCCGAATCGTAATCATCACTCTTCATGAATCGGTCACGAGCTTCTTCGGCAAGGTCTACAGAGAGTGAGATAAGTGAGCGCGCTTCTACCTTAGAAAATCCTGCATTCATAAATCCTTCAACAGTTGCCTGATAACTCGCTGTTGTGATGCAGTCTGCTCCCGCCTTGAGATAATCATAGTGAACACTGCGTATCGCTTCGGGCTCTTCCATTAGAATTCGGGCAGACCATAAGTCACTGTCGAGCAGATAGTCTCTTTCCTCAAGTTCGGTGGCAAGTCCGCCATCCAACATCAACATTCCTTGCTCTTCTATAAAACTGTCAATCGGTGAAGGTTTATTCATTCGTTTAGATACAGTCTTAGCTTAAAGTTCATTAAGTAATTTAGGCATGACGGCTGAATATTAGAAATGGTTTTTACAGTGGGTCTGCTAAGAGATAAAAAATAACTGTCTTTGCGAGTGAAGCGTAGCAATCTCACAGTGTATTAATCTTGAACATACATAGATTGCCACGTCGCTGTGCTCCTCGCAATGACAGTATTTTCTGGCTCGCGCACATTGCTGTCATTGCGATCCCGATTTATCGGGAGAAGCAATCTCTGAATTATCAATGTGATAGTGCGGGTTAGGGCTTGCCCTGACCGCCACAAAACCTGATTGCCCCGAACTGATAAATTAGGTCTCGCCAATCTATCCGACTGACAGGCAATGTCTGAGTCCGGAATCAGTATGACGACACTCACTAATTAATTATTCATTAAATATTACTTGACACTTAGATGTTTTAATGTTAAAGTAATTTTATGCCGACACATTACAAAGGAACTGAAAGAGAGAAAAGAGCGCTCAACGCTTGGATAAAATTCAGTAGAGCGGGCATTACACTTAGTTCTCGGTTGAGCGAAAGCCTACGGACGTTCAAACTCACCGAAAGTCAATTCGCGGTCGTTGAGGCAGTGTACCATCTCGGACCGATGAACTTATCGGAAATTTGCGGGAAATTGTTATGTACAGGAGGAAACCTCACAACAGTGGTGGATAATTTAGAAAAACAAAAACTTGCTAAACGTATTCCGGGTAAAACCGACCGCCGTCAATATGAAATTCATCTTACTCAAAAAGGTAGGAAACATATTGAGAAATTATTTCCTGCGCACGTTCAGAGAATAGTACGTGAATTTAGCGTTCTCTCAGCTGCCGAACAGGAAGAATTTTCGAGGTTATGCAAAAAACTTGGTTTAGGAATAGCAAATCACAATAAATAGACGGAGGATAAAATGTCAGATAATGGAAAAATATTGGTTACAGGAGCAACAGGAAACGTAAGCAGCGCTTTGATTACCGCTCTTGTAAATAGGGGAGTAAACGTTAGAGGTCTTGTCCGGGATGAATCGAAGGGTGAATCGCTGAAGAGCTCGGGCGTAGAGGTGGCTGTCGGAAATCTCAATGACAGTGGCAGTATCGAAAAAGCGCTTGAAGGAATTGAGAAGGTCTTCTTACTCTCTCCGGTTGGAGAGGATGCGCCTCAGCAGGCCAGAAACGTAATTGACGCGGCTCTGAAACAGGGCAGCCCGTATATAGTCAGAATGTCAGCGATTAAAGCCGCTTCTGATGCTCCTTCTCGTAACAGCAGGGCTCATGCAGAGACCGAAGAGTACCTGAAAAATTCCGGCTTACCCTATACAATTCTTAAGCCGCATTTCTTTATGCAGAACTTAATGATGGCAGCTGAGTCGATTGCCTCTGAAGGAAAAATATATATGCCGTTCAAAGATGGTAAATTAGGAATGGTCGATATCAGAGACATCGCTGATGTTTCGGCTGTTATCCTTACAGAAGAAGGACATGAAGGCAAAACATATACTCCTACAGGACCGAAATCAATTTCACTTTCCGACGTTGCTGCCGCTTTTTCTTCTGCGCTTGATAAAGAAGTCAATTATATAGATGTACCGATGGAAGCTGCGGATGAATCGCTTTCAGGCATGGGTTTTCCCGATTGGAATAAGGACGCATACCTTGAGTATTTCAAAGCCTACAGTGAAGGTTGGGGAGATTATACAACAAACGACGTTGAAGATATAACCGGAAATCCCGCACGCTCGATAGAAACGTTTGCGAAGGATTTTGCGCAAGTATTCGGCGGATGATAACTTCACACTGACAATAGTGCGAATTTCGTTGAAGGTAGGCTTGAGGAATTCGCCCGTCAGGCAGCCGAAGAGGACGGCAAACCTCTTATCGATTCTCGCATAGTGCTGAAAAGATAATCAACATCCTCTTCGGGTATTCCCGGATAAAACGGAAGAGAGATAGTCGAGGCTCCGATACGTTCACTCACCGGGAACATGCCCTCTTTGTAGCCGAAACGTTCCCTGTAATATTGCATTAGGTGTATAGGTCGGTAATTGACCGTAACCCCGATTCCCTTTTCTCCAAAGGTTAGGAGAAGTTCATCCCTCTTTTCGGGTTCCACCCATACAGTGAAGAGATGGTACGCGCTTTCGGCTCCCGGTAGAATTTCCGGAAGAGTAAGCCCATCCAAATCGTTCAAAGCTTCAGCATATCTGTCATAAAGAGTTTGTCGGGCGTTCCATGTCTCATTTATCTTTCCTAACTGCGGAAGCAGCATAGCAGCGAGTATATCAAACATCGTCAAATTATATCCGAGTGATTCCATATCGTAATGTATATAAGTTCCGTTATGCCGCTCGGCTGCTCCTGCCGTCATGCCGTGCAGTCCGAGAGCCTGAATCCGACGATGCAATTCCGGATCATTCGTTGATACGGCGCCACCCTCTCCGCTCGCAATGCTCTTGGTGGCATAAAAACTATAACACGCGGCATCGCCGAGTTCCCCTACCCTGATGCCGTCTCTCGATGCTTCCAAGGCATGCGCCGCATCCTCCAAAACAAAAAGGTCGTGCTTATCTGCAGTCTCGCGGATCCTTTTCATATCACATAGTTGACCGTACAGATGCACCGGAATTATCGCTTTCGTTTTCGGTGTGATCGCTTCCTCTATCAGTTCAGCGTTGATATTCCCGGTATGCGGTTCAACATCCACGAACACGACTGACGCGCCGGTCTGAAGAACAGCGTTCGCAGTGGCGATAAATGAAAGCGGTGTAGTTATCACTTCGTCGCCGGGTCCTATCCCTTTAGCCAGAAGTGAAAGAAAAAGACCGGCGGTACAGCTGTTCAATCCCGCTGCGTACTCGGAATCAAGATATGCTGCGAGCGCCTCCTCGAACTGACGGGTAACAGGTCCCTTGGTGAGAAAAGTTGAATCGAAAACTTTTTTCAGTTCCGTCAGTTCCTCATCGCCAAGGGGATGACGGAAAAAATCTACCTTCCTTACCGTCTCCATATTAGTGTTCCTGCACTTCTCCTGACGCTGTTACGATGGGTATCGTCCGCATCCACAAAAGTTCTTTCCACATCTCTTGATTTTCCTGTGACCACTGTATGGTTTTTTTCAAGCCGTCCTCGAATTCCGTTTTATATTTCCAGTCGAGAATTTTTTCCGCTTTACTCGTATCCGCGATGTGCTCAACCACCTGCCCGGGTCTGTCGTTCAAATACTTTATAAGCGATTCCGGCTTCCCGAGTTCATCAAGAACCATCCGAGCGATAGTGAGTACATCAATCGATCTTCCTGTACCGAGATTAAAGACCTCACCCTTTACAAGATCGATATCAGCGTGAATGATCTTATCCAACGCTTCGCAGTGATCCTCTACATAAATCCAGTCACGCTTGCTTGAACCGTCGCCATGGATCGTCAACGGCTCATCTAACATGGCGTTAGCGATGAAACGGGGGATTACCTTTTCAAGATGTTGCGATGGACCGTAATTATTGAATGGACGAACGATCACGACAGGCAGATCGTAAGTAGTGTAATATGAATATACCAACCTATCGGCGCCTGTTTTTGCGCTTGCGTACGGGCTTCGGGGTTTCAATGGATGCTCTTCGCTCATCGGCCATTGCTCCGCCGTTCCGTATACTTCTGAGGTGGATATATGTATGAAACGTTCTATCGTCTTCTGATTTTTGAGAACCGCATTGGTGATGGTGTGAGTACCTAAAACATCCGTCATATAAAATTGTTTGTTGTTATAGATCGACCGCGCAACATGAGTTTCAGCGGCAAAATGAACAACTACGTCCGACTGCTGCACAAGAGCGTTGACGATCTCGGAATTCTGAACGTCTCCATACCAGAATTCAAACCGATTATTCTTCTTTATCTCTTCGGAAAGATTATCGGGATTACCCGCATACGTCAGCGCGTCTAAAACGAGTATCCGATAATCGGGATAATTTTTGTATATGTATTTGACGAAGTTGCTTCCTATGAAACCGGCACCGCCCGTAATAAGTATAGTTTTCATGTCTCAAATCCCCACTTTTTGGTGAGTTAACAGAGCAAGACTTTCGGGCCCGCTATTGAAAAGAAGATCAATTATTGAAAGATGTGAACAGAATGCTCCATACTGCTGCTTATAAACCGGATGATCATAATCTTGAAATTTAACTATGATTCCCTCTTGATTGAACAGCCCTAAGTCTATATAATTTTTACCTGCCGCTCCTTCATAAAATTGGTTTCCGCCGAGCTTACTGATGATACTGACCAAACGTTCAATCTTATCCCCTTTGATATTCAACTCCGACGAGAGGATCAGTTCGGTTTCTATACTCAACAGAGTGCAGAACCATTCAATCAGAGCCATATCGAGCTCTATCAAGTGAGAATAACGAGCGGTCAACAGTTCGAACAGACCGGCTGAATAATCTTTAAAGAACGCTGTTTTTGAGTAATTCTGAGTGATAGATCGCACATGCTTATCCTGCCAATTCACTGAACTGTTTATCCGAACTTCATTTATCAGAGGCTTTTGTTTCCCGTTCACTAAGACCGGAACGGTGAGCCACTGCAATCCCGTTGCGGTCTTTATACGATTTCGGTTACGCCATCCGCCCTTATCATATTGCACGTCGTCATAGATAACGAATTTATCGCTTCGGTAGAGCTGTTCAAAGAAGCCCAGCCATGGAAGATAGCCCGGCTGCAAAATACCTACCGTGACCGTCTTTTCCGACTGCTCAACCAAAACCGGTCTATTTAACGACTCATTCATTAGACATTCGGACTTAGGAAAATTCAGCGTATCCTGACTGCCAGTCAGAGCAATTTTGGCACATGCTCGGGAGTTCGTCGAATCTTCCCTCCAAGTGCATTGCCCTATAATCCTTCAATTTATCCTGCCATATTTCTTTCAACGTATGAGTATTTGAATCACCCGCGTCGACCCTGCCGTGAATATCAACAGCGCAAAGCGCCACCTGTCCGTGAGCGCAGATTGCCATCGTGTTCATTGCCCAATAGCATGGTTTTCGTTCTACCTCACGATTATCCCAAAGATTATCCGCCTCTATCAATCCCGCCCAGCTTACTTTGGGTCGAATTTTGACGCCGACACCCTCGTTTGTCCAGAATGTTTTAAAATCTTCCACCTCATATTCGTTTATATCGCTTTCTACGAGCTGAACGAAAAGCTCCTGACTTTTCTTACCATGCTTTTCCAAAAGATCTCTGTATCGTATTGTATTTTCTACCGTGAGATGAAAATCTCCCTTTATACGAATTTGGTCATAAGTTTTTTCCGTAGATGCATCTATGCCGACATAGATCGCATCAAGTCCTGCGACGATGTAGTCCCGAGATTTCTCTTCTGTCATCAGTACCCCGTTGGTATTCAGCACAACATCCGTTAGTCCCTTATCCTTGGCATATTGAATGCGTTCAGGCATGTCGGGACAAATAAACGGATCGCCGAAAAATATTTCCCATACGCGGGCATTAGGATTCTCAATGGCAATCTCATCTATCAATTTTTTATAAAGCTTCATGTCCATCCGTTGGATGATGCGGTAATTCTTAACATTAGGATGATCGCACATTGAACACGCCAAATTGCATGCGTTTATATTGTCCAATAGCACTACGGTCGGAAAATCAACCGCTTCCTTGATGCGTGTCGCTTTTAGGACGTTACTTTTGTATCCCATTGTAGTTCCTTTCTAAGATTCTCCACACCGGGATATGGCGAGAGACCTTTTATTATGTTATCGGGTTCAAACAACCCAAAGTTTAACAATTGTATACCATCCTTCGACGTAACTTTCGGAAAATAACTCCCGTCTTGCCGGTTCTGCCGTTTAGGCGTTAGTTTTGATGCCGTATAATCGGTAATAAACTTTTCGAGTTCTTCTCCCGCTACTTCAGCCAAATATTTTCTGAGTTTTCCGTCATCCAAATCCGCAATCGGTACTTCCCTCTGATAGAGTATATCCCCCATATCGTATTCATCACTAAGCAGATGAAACGTTATGCCTGTTTTTAGCTCGCCGTTTATCAAAGCCCAATTCGTTGGTGTGGGTCCGCGATAAGTAGGTAGAAGAGAGGGATGAATGTTAACTGCCTTATACTTCGGGACGGCTAAGATCGCTGCCGGTATTTTCTTATCGTAGGTGGCAACTATCATCAGATCAGGAGAAAATTCTTTAATAACAGTTAAACGTTCTTTTTCACTAATCTTCTCTTCAGTGAATACCGTAATATTTTCCTTTTTGCACTGTTCCCACAGATCTTCCGACTCGTAATAAGGAAATTCACCGCTCTCTCTGCGTGTAAAAACCATTATCTCATCTATACAGGTCAATTCCTGCGCCTTTTTGAGGACACTGTTACCGAATCCCGTCAATGCAAATAAACACAGTTTCATTTCACCGAGTCTTTCATAATTCGTCTAATTGTAATAGAGCAGGTTTTCATATCCGTTCAATTTTTCTTTTATAGACTCTATGCCTTCCGGACCTGCGCATAAAACTCCGCAATCCGCTGCGAGCTCTGCCTCCTCCGTCTTTTTAACCTCAACCCCCCAGATCTCTTCCCCCACTTTATGTGGATTATCATCACAAATTCCCGCTATCTGTTCCTTTGGAAATTGAGTTTGAGAGAGCAATATCATCAACGTTGTCCCGGCTCCGTAAAATGCTACCTTACCGCCCTTATTTTTCTCAAGGGTCAGTTTATCGAGCAAGTCATTCCATGAGGCGACTATACCGCGGACTTGCCGTTTAATACTTTCAGTAGATGCTTTAAGGTTGTTCCTTTTCTCCAGACTGACAGCTGAAGATTTGACAAAGAGGAATCTCCATATGCTCCCCTTGCTGTCCATTTTTATGAGGTCAAGCCCGAACTCTTCTGCAATTGAGAGCAAATGCTCTTTGAAATACATACACGTATGATCGGCGAAATAGAGTTCAAATGGCGCTTCGGGAAATACAGCAATTGATATGCTCATTATCCCTTCGGTTTTCAAAAGATTAGCCGATTCGCAAATAAACTTTCTCGGTGATACCCTGTTAAGAACCGTGTGCATCGCAACCAAGTCGTAGGAATCGGACTCGTAGTCAGCTCCCTCAAAATTGCGGTGATGGAATGTAGCGGCGGGAGTTTTTTCACGCGCCATTTCCACCGAAAGATCACTCGGGTCTACTCCCTCCAATTTCCAATCGGAATATTTAGCTGCAAATGCCTCTTCAAAAAACCCCTTTCCACAGCCTATATCCAAAAGTTTTCCTGCTTCAGGAAATTCATACGAGAGAACAAAATCGTTTATCGCTTCGGAGAAATATTTTCCGGCGGAATAGTTCATATAATCGTATTCATCGCTTTTTAGTTTGGACGAATATACTTCTTTGTAGTAATCACCAATTTCTGCGTCAAGAGGTGAGTTCATGGTGTAAACAAAACCGCAGGAACTACACATAGACTTGGTTAGAGTCCCCTCGTACATTACTTCTCTTCCGGAACAAACAGATGGTGATACATTTTCAATCAACGTCTCCCAGTCGATCCCACAGCAAATTTCACAGAGAATATCTTTTGATTCCATGCTAATTTTTCCCTACTGTAGTCAGTTGCGGATTAGGTTTCTCCCTGATTACCGGAACCGGTTGAATTTGACTACTCTTCTCTTCTAAAAGAGTCAGGAAAACTTCTTCCATTGCTTCTATGGACCTCCTAATTGAATATTTTCTCTTTATATGTTCAGCAGCGGCTGATCCTAATTCTTCTCTTTTAGATGGGTTCTGCAACAACTCTATGATCGCTTCGGCATAACCGTCTATATCTCCCAATTCGAGAAGATAGCCTGTCTCATTATGAACAACACCATCGCTGACCGCTCCAACATCGAACGCTACTACCGGTATTCCCATGCCCAAAGCCTGAATGGTAGCGATACCCAATCCTTCAGCCAAAGAAGGAAGCGCGTTCACGTCGACAATACTCAGAAGCCGTTCTACGTCTGTGCGATAACCGAGAAATTTTACTCTGTCTCCGAATTGGATCTTCTTCGCTTTTCGTTTTAAGTTATTTTCCTCCGGTCCTGCGCCGGCTATGAGCAGTTTGGCTTTCGGTACGGCAACCATCACTTTCCAAAATACGTCAAGCAACAGACTATGCCCCTTCTGCCTATGCAGCCGCGCCGCGCTGAACAACACAAGATCGTCTGCCTCAAGTCCGAGTTCTTTTCTAAGTTTACTCTGTTCAGCATTTGTGATGATCTTTGGAATGCTCGTCCCGGAGGGAATGGTACTAATTTTCTCCTTTGGAATACCGATGCTGAGGAGTTCTTTGGTGATTTGAGGCGATTGAGCTAACATCGAGTCTGAAAACAGAGACGCAACTTTTAATGTCCGGTACAGCCATCCTTTTATCTGCGACATTGTATATGGAACCTTCACAAAAATTCCGGGCACCCTCATGAGCCGTCCCGCTATGCTGCCCATCACTGCCATGACCTCCTGCTGAACAACTAAAATATCCGGCTTCTCTTTTCGTAAAGTCAGAAGAAGTTTCAGTGGTATCAACGGATTCCATTTCGATTTTGAAAGTGTCAGAGTCTCAATTTCTGCTTCCTCATAAAGCGGCAACAGCGCACCGCTTCCATGCATAAAAAGTACCTTAGAGGAGAAATTGTTACTGTTCAAATTGTTAATCCAATCAAGCAAGAGTGTCTGCACACCTCCGATTCCCGGACTATGAATGGCAAACAGGACTTTTAACTTTTTATCGCTGTATGGAAATGTCTCGTCTATACTGTGTTCCCTTTGGATGGGCGAATGTAGGGAATGTCGCCCACGTATTCAGCCGCCTCATCAAACTTCATCTATTCTCTCCGCTTCTTTCCCGTAGCGATAAGACCTCACTAAACGTCTTACACACTACTGTCTGTGTAGTGATTTGGGCAAATTTTATGCCATTAGGGGTTAATTATATTATAATTAGAAGTCATACTCTGAGAGCATTACAACACAAGCCTTTCAAGAATTTTGATAATGTTACTTTATTGTAGGATTAAATTGGGAAGAGGAAAAGGTTTCCTCAATAAGCGCTCCTAAGGAATATTTTTCATGCCCGAAGCAAAGAGTGAAAAGACAATTATAGAGTCATCTTCATTCGATCCTGATATGAACTCCTCTCTAATTCGGTGTTTTTCCTTTATGAATTCCTGAGTATCTCTTAGATGAACCTCTGTGCGGACATCACCGAACCGTTTCGAATAACTTTTTACATGGTCGCTTTTTCGGAGACGGTTCAGGTTGCTCGGCGGATTTAGAAATTTTTTCCAGACGAATTCGGAATATGTCAGCATCTCAAAGGGATGCTTTCCGAAATGGTCACCTATATGTATAAAATGAAGATGAACTCCTTCAGGATTTGTAAAATCAGATAAGGAATCAATTATACCGGGCAGATTGTCAACGTGCTCCATCACGGAGTTCGACAGTATGATGTCCGCTTTTGGCAAGTTGCTCATTTTAGACCTGATGTCACCGTGATGAACTGAAATGAATCGACTTTCGGGAATCGCCCTACCCTTCTCGATAGAAAAGTATTCGGGGTATTGCTTTGCGACATCCAAGTTCACTTTAGTATGAAGATCTTCATGCTGCTCCACAAGCGCTACGTGCTTTGCGCCGAAACTTAATAAATAGCCGGCAACCGCATACGTTCCCCCGAATCCGAAAACTATGATACTTTTGCCTTCCATGCCGACGTTCTGATTTGATAATTGGGATTTATATCGTTTCGCCGAAGATTCCGGCTCGGATGTATCCAGACCTGCCCGGATCAAAAGTGACCTTCTCAATAAAAATTTCTGTATGAGCCGAGGCGTAAGTCTTCTTAAAATGCGAGCCGTTATGTATGATAGATTCATTCCGGTTTTTGAGCAAGCCGATTCAACAGGGAGGATATTTCAGCATCCGCTCCCTTCTCTTTGATATAGAAATTGCAATGCTCCGCTGCCATTCGTAGTTCATCTTCTGATCGGGCTATATCGGCATAACTCAGTATAGTATCTTTACTTAACGGGTCAAGCTCAAGCGATTTATTAAGCATTTTACGCGCTTCATCTTTATTTCCCGTCTGCCAGAGGACAGTCGCTAAATTCGTATACGCTGCTGAATTTGATGATGATTCTTCAATCGCTCTCCTGAAATACGCTTTCGCATCATCAAAATTTTCTTCTGCAAAAGCTATCTCTCCAAGCTCGTTCAGAGCGGTCTCGTATGATTCCTCGACCAAAGAATATGCCACGTATTTCCTGTCCTCCACGTTGGGAAGTCGCGTATCAAATAGTTGGTCCTGTTTATATTTCAGATGTGTTTGGGTTTGCAGCTCTTCAATTGATAATCCCCCTGAAACCATTATGATCAGTTTCGTTTTGTTCAGCGCTATATCTTTGAACATCCGATTTAGAAAATCGTCCATATCTCTCATGGCTATCGAACGAATGCTATCCTCACCCACTTGCAGATGCCCGATTGCGGAGCGTCGTTCCGACAGAAAGTAAATTTCAGGGTTCACGCTCCATACGAATATATAGTCTTCGGGGGAGGTTTTGGACTTCACGTATTCCGCTATCTCTTCCGATGCAAGAAAGTTCGGTAGACTGTGTCGATACTGATATAACGCCTGCTCAGTGGAGTTCATCCGAACGAAAAACCGATATAATCGGGGAAGAGCGAACACGAACGCGACAGATGCAAAACTTAGCGTATATGTTGCGAACCGTAATTGAGATCCCGTTGACGGTTCGATAGCCGAAAATATCAAATAGCCACCTGTAACGGCAAATAATGGAATAAATGGGATCAGATAGTACGCATAAAATTTTTGAGGCAGCCAGTAGCCGATCACCATTCCTGCAAAAAGTGTTGTCAGGATGAAATTCGGCGGTTGAGTCGGTTTCAGAAGCAGCATTGTAAGTCCGGCACTACCGATTATCCATATAGGCGCCGCTTCCAACAGATGAGAGCGAAGATTAAGTCTTAACTGCTCCCATTTATGAGAGTGTCGTTCACTTTTCACCCACTTTCCATTCTCGGGCAGCCTGTCAAGAACATAGGAAAGACCCCGAATAGTGGGACGAATAAGAAAAACATGCATCAGGTGCGAGAATTTTACCCCTTTCAACAGATAAAATGAGAAGAATAGCATATACGGCAGCGCAAACGCCGCAAACAGCAATGAAAAGTTGGTCAGATCAGAGTTAATGTAAGCCGTATAAACAAAATAGCTTAAAAAATATGGCGCGCTGCTCTGTTTCAACAACATCGTCAGAAATCCCGAAAATCCCGCAAGAACGAGATAGAATTGCGAACCGGTTTGCATGAATAGTGTGAACGAACCGATTGAGAGGGTTATAAATAGTGTTTGGTAGTTCTCGGCGTTCAGGTCGGCTGTCCACGTGAACGGCAGACTCGAATAGAACGCATAAAGTCCCGCTGCTATCAATCCTTCTGTAGTTCCGAATGCGGTCAGCCCTAACCAAAACACGCCTAATGTGTTCATCAGATACCACACGGAATCGAAAACCCTTATGCGGCGGGGGTTTGTTCCGCAAAGAGTAACGATCAACCAGAAAATATAGGTCATTCCCGGTTTACCCCAATTGATGAGGCTTTCGTTACCACCGGCTCCCGGTATGATATTCTTCCCCATCTTTTTATACCAATAGTTCATGTACCCGTAAACACCATGATCCCAGTCGAGCGGAAGTCCGCGAAACCGCATCCGAATTGCGAAGTTGGCTGCTAATACGGCTGACAGTATGGAATATTCTGGAATTGACACGCTTTTAAGATATGCTGCTCTGAATCTAACGGCAAGTGAAACGAATTAGCGTTACCTGGTGATCATAATGAAAATTAGAAGAGGAACACTGATTTCTCAGCGGGCTTAACTTTCCTGCTTCAAAGCTGCTAATCGCTTGATAGCATCTCTACGTTCAGGAATATCCTCGTCGGCATCTTTCCAAATCTTAAGAAACTTTTCATAGCCGTCTATGGCGAGAGCCGCATTGCCTTCCGCTTCATATGCCAATCCCTGAATATAAAATGCGCGGGGATAATTATACGCATGTGCTTGTGAAGAGATAGAAGGTTTTAGCATTTCGGAAGCCACACCGAGAGCCGAATCATAATTTTTCATTTGTAAGTACGCTGATGCTTTCTTGTATAGGTAATAATCGTACCTACGTTTTTCGAGTTTGAGAATTTCATATTCTTTTAACGCAGCTTCAAATTCTTTATTTAAAAGCCGTCTTTCAAAGTTTAAATATGCGATGACTACATTTATATTCGAGTCATATTTATCAGATTCATTATTAGACCGCAACTGATCAACAGTGCTGCTAAGCCCGGTAAGATCGCCATTTTCAGCATATATTCTTCCCAAGGTTAGGTAAGGATATAGGTTATTGAAGCTATTGAAAGTAGCTGCTTCGGCATCCTCGAGAGCTCCATCTAAATTACCGAATAAGAACTTATAATAAGCTAACCGGGAAAGCGCTCTCGATTGGACATCAGATCTAAAACTTATTGATGATTCATATAATTTCAGACTTAAATCAAAAGATTCTTGATATTTTCCCTGTAACTCATAGACCTCTATTATATTCTCTTTCGCATTGTATCGGTCATATTCTGATACATTTAATTCGTTTACCATGTTTAGAGTTTTTTCTGCTTTTGAATATAATCCCATTTTTTGATAGGTAATCGCTAATGTCGATATCAGGCTGTAGCTATTCGGACGAACGGTCAATCCTCTGTTTGCCCAATCAATGGCTGTGTCAAATTCTCCCTTCGCGGAGTACAGCCTGGCAAGTTCATAATACCCGTTAGCCTTATCAGGAAATCGTTTTTGTAATTTTAACGCCTCGATTATTCCTCTGTCAAATAGCCCTCGCCGATAGTAAATATCGAACACGTGATGATAAGCGAGTAGAAACTCGGGATCTAATTCAATAGCGCTTTCAAAAGCAGCCAAGGCTTGAAGTAGATCAGCAGGATAGTGATAATAAACTTCTCCGAGGAGGTAGTGCGCCTGCTTATCGTCAGGATATTTTCTTACAAGTGATATGAATATTGACAATGAGGATCGGTTCTCAGATTTTAAAATAGCATCCAAACCTGTTATCAGCATCCGCTCCTTTTCGGGAAGGTCAGCGAGGTAAGGATCTAATTTTCTCACCATGGAAATTGGATCAGGTTTCCTTTCCCACCACCATGCGACCGCCTTTTCATACAATGCCTGTGTAAATGTGGAGTCTATTGCCAAGGCTTTATCAAATTTTTCAATTGATTTTGAAAAATTGACCTCATTGATCAATTCTAATCCCTCGATATAATATTGGTACGCTTCTGCCGATGAGGTGGTGATCTCTTTTACAGGATTATCACTGTCTCCGGATTCGTTTATCACTCCTAACGCATTCTTGACTTCGATACTAAGAATATCAACCAATTCAAATAGATCAGTTCCCGTAGCTCTCTGCGCCTCTAAAATCCTTCCATCCTTAACGTTCTGAATCTCCGTCGTGAGAATAATTTTTGATCCCGCTCGTGTAAAGGAGCCTGTAAGCATCCATCTTGCTCTCGCTTCTTTGGCTATCTCGGTGGCATTCGAACGATCTATGAGCCTGGAACTGCCCGACCGTTTCTGTTTAGCGATATCGTACAACCGTTGTGTGCCGATTACTCTTAGAGATTTAGCCTGTGTAAGGTCGGTAGTCAGAAGCATCTTGATCATCTCGGCATTCCTATTTTCATCAGACGGGTCCGCCATATTCTCTATGAATAAAACAGCGATAGAGTTTTCATCCGCAACTACTTCTTGTATCGAAGATTCCTCAGAAAACCATGCTTTGCTGATAAATAGTATTAGAACGATCAGAGCTGCGCTAATCCATGTGTATAAACTTTTTTTCTTAATCGGTTTATCTTCTACTTTCACAGAAGATGGTTCGGCAGTTGCCATTGACTCATCGGGAATTGATAATCCCTTGCTCGAAAGAGCATAGACTCTCATTGCTTCCTCGACATTCTTTAGATTTATCTTTCCGAGCGGAACCGTGTCAACATCAGGATGATTTTTTATGTCATCGTACACTCTGCGCGATATCGTAACCCCGCCTGAAGCTGCTATTGTTTCAAGTCTCGACGCGACATTTACTCCATCTCCAAAAACCTCTTCGCCGTCTATAACTACATCGCCTACATGGATACCTATCCGTAATTTCAAAGCCCTATCATCTTTCAGCGCTCTTTGGATTTCTACGCTGCAATTAACAGCCTCGATCGCGCTCCCGAACGTGCTGAAGGTACCATCTCCCACGTATTGAATCACTTCACCGCCATGCTTCTCGATAAGGGGTTTCATTAATTCGCGATGCCGCTGAATTAGTTCGCGAGCTCTGCTTTCATCTTTTTGCATTAATGCGGTATATCCGACCAAGTCGGTGAACATGATTGCCGCTAATTTGCGTTTAGGAGATTCTGTCACTTATTACTCCAAACCCATCTTCTTGAGCAGTTCACTGAATCTTGGGTCTGAGCGCAGGCTGTCAAATTTTGGATCCACTTTAATGTAGACTAATTCTCCTTCCCTTTTTTCAAAGGCATATTCCAACTGTTCGAACGCTTTATCCTTCTGACCGAGGCGGGTATATAGTACCGCTCTGATGCGTGAAGAGATACGGTCCGGTTCCGGGTAGCTATCCACCCACTCGAGAACATTCTGCCAATATTCTGTCCAACTTGATATTGCAAAAGTTTGAGGAGACTCCCAAAACGCCTCCTCATTGGATCCAGTGAGAGTTCCTGATAACACATATTGATCGATTGCCTCATCATATCTGCCCTCTTGCTCGTAAACGTTCGCGAGCACTATGTGCCCGCCGGTAAAGTTCGGGTCCATTTCAAGCAATATGCGATTGATCAACCGCTTTGTCATATCGGCGGCTGTAGTAAAAAATTCTTGCAGCCGTGAGGCTTACATTAAGCGATACAGGATCGAGTTCTAAGGCAATTTTAGCTTCTTTAACGGCTTCATCTAATCTCCCTACCGCTGCTAAATACAGAGCGTATAATTGGTGGGTATCTGAAGAGTTTGCGTTAAGTTCGATAGCTCGATTAAATTCCACCTCGGCTCCATCCCAGTCCCAATCGTATGTCCGTTTCACATACGCTAAAGCCGTGTGCGCTTCTGCTAAATTATCATCGATTTCTAAAGCTTTCTTCGCAGCTACCGTTGCTCTTGAAAATGCTTCCTTACGAGGATACAGATCATGATTAAAGTATCCTACAAAAGCATATGATTTCGACAATTCCGAATAAGCTAAAGCGTATCGAGGATCCTTTTCGACCGCTAAATTTAAATACTCGATACCCTTTTTCAATCCTTCTTTTGTTAACTTGTTAGAGTAAAAACGACCTTTTAAATACAGATTATACGCCGCCAAATTTTCTGTATGCCGTTCAGCTATCGAAGGTTTCTCTATTCCTGCAAATTCTATTTTCAACCTGTTAGCAATCGACTGAGATATCTCATCCTGTATTGCAAAAACATCCGACATCTCACGCTCAAAGACTTCCGACCAGATGTGATAACCGTCCTCTATGTTAATAAGCTGGGCGGTAATACGTAGTTTGGTTCCTGACTTTCTAACGCTTCCTTCCAGAACCGTATTGACGTTAAGTTTCTCTCCGACTTCCCGGATGTCTATCTTTGCTCCCTTGAACCTGAACGAGGAGGTCCGTGAGGCTACCCGCAGACCCTTAATTTTTGTAAGGGCATTAATTATCTCTTCAGTCATACCATCGCTGAAATATTCATTTTCGGGATCCGAACTCATATTTTCAAACGGCATAACAGCGATCGACGCCATTGAACTTCGCTCAATTGAGATTCCTTCGCCTGTAACTGATTCATCAGAAACAGTTTTATAAACATAGAGCCCGGAGAATATGATTATGACAGCCAAAACAGCAAATGCCAGCCTCTTTCTGAATATTCCCTCATATCGGGGAATATTCAGATGAACATCATCCCCAATCTCTGAAATCGCGAAAACTTCCATCGGCTCATCAACGTTTTTAAGATTCTGCTTGCCCAAAGAATACAGGTTGAGTCCCGGTTGATTCTTAACGTCATCCCGAACTCTTGAAGAGACACATATTCCCCCCGGCTCGGCAAGCGGCTCGATTCGCGAAGCGACATTCACTCCATCTCCGTAAACTTCTTCTCCTTCTACAACCACATCTCCCACATGTATTCCGATTCGTATATTCACTTCAGGTTCAGACTCAAGCACCTTTTGCATTTCTAAAGCCGCGTTCACAGCTTCAATAGCGCTAATGAACGTGCAGAATGTGCCGTCTCCGACATACTGAAGAACCTCACCCGAATACCTCTCGACTATCGGCTTTATCACATTTCGTTGCTTCTCTATGAGTTCCCGCGCCTTTGGCTCATCTTTTTGCATCAAGGATGTATAGCCGACCATGTCCGTAAACATGATGGCTGCTAATTTGCGTTTAGGTTCAGGTGTCATTTAATGGCTCTTTAGCAATTGCGATTGTTTTGTTAATGATACTCAGAAAAGATACTGTTACTTGCAAGACACTGCAAGTGAAATGATTATTTAGAGAGCTGTGAATATTACTAATTAACCGTCGCTCAATTGACTCCTCACACACCCCCTCTCCTCACCCCTTCGGGATTCGAATCAGCCCCTCCTTTCAAGGAGTGGACATCACACCTCCTCCCTCGAGGGAGGAGGTGCCACGAAGTGACGGAGGGTGTAACTCTGATATTGTCACTAAAATTATGGCAACCGAATGATCACATCCCCCGCCTGACATTAGCCGGGCAGGCTCATCCGTCAACTGACGGACACTCCCCTAAAGGGGAGAGAATCTCTGAGGCGCGGGGCTGGGATTGGTAGTCAGTGAAAACATCCTTACGCCATTCACGGCGTTTTCATTAGATGGATGATAAGAGCGTGAACGCCCTATCTTTTTATTTTATCTCTTCTATCCCAGCCGTAAACGGCTGGGCTGATAATTTATTCACATCATAGATGCGAAATCCCGCAGAATGCGGGGAGAGGTTGATTTGTGAATAAAACCGTTAAAACGGTTTCTCGTAACGTTACATATTATTAACCCCTGGATTAATCCAGGGGTTATCGAGAGAAGTCTGATATTTGAACCATTTTAATGGTTTGAATATAGAAAGTGGTCAGGATGAATCTAAAATCCTTTTTATTTGAGAATATAGATTCACGGGATCGAAAGGCTTGGTTATCACTCCTTTTGCGCCTATATGCATAAAATGCTTAATATGTTCCGATCTGTTTTTGGATGTAAGAAAGATGATGGGAATGTCCCCTGATTCCGGATTGCTTTTGATCATTTTCAGTAACTCATCCCCCTTAATATCTTCCAACATCTGATCTGTCAAGATTACGTCGGGCGACTCAACACTGAGAGCGCTTATCGCTTCCTTTCCTGAAGAAACTGTGGTCAATTCAATATCTCTTTCCCCTTTGAACGCATGGTAAACAATGAGTTGAATATCCGGATCATCATCAATTAAAAGAATTTTCGTTGGAGAGGTCTGATGTTCAGAAATTATCCTTTTTAGTATTTGTATTAAAGCTTCTAATGACTTTGCAATATTTGATTCCGAAGATTCTTCCACAATAGCCGCAGCTTCACTGATTTCAGGAAAGCCATAAGTTCCACCTGACCCGCTGAGAGAGTGAGATATCCTTCTTATAGCCTCCCGAGCTACCTCACCTAAAATATCCATCTCTTTTATGGTTGCTAATAAGGTTTTAACTCTCGCTGAAAGACTCTGGATATATGCCGACTTTAATTCATCCATCTTACACTTTCATTATTTATTCCATAATTTACTGACTATAGATTTAAATTGGTCTTCAAAAATATGATATTTTCTGATTAATGCGTTCGCTTTCACTAACCAAATAACGTTCGTTTATTTAATATTAAACTATCATTACGGTTCAAAAATTAAACATTCAGCCCGATTAGCCGATAATACCAATAAGGGCCGATGTGGAACTAAAGGGAATATACAAAAAAGTGACTTAAGAAAGGGTTAGAGAGATGGCAGGAATTCAGAGAAAAGGCATATGGACAGTTATCCTGCTGATTTCGTTTAATCTCTCACCTTTACTCAGCCAGAATGTTTTTATCCTTGCGAAAGATGTAAATCATTTCTCACCCGACCTTGCCGACGATCATTTTAATAACGCTCTCGAACACTTCTATTCCGGCAACACAGATTCGGCAATTGAAGAATATGAAAAATCTATTTATTATCATCCCGGTCATGTCGGTTCACTTTTGAATCTGGCGCTTATAAAAATGGATGCAGGAGATAGAACTGCCGCTTTCAAATATTTACATAAAGCTGAATTACTTGATCCGGAATATTCGCTTACCCATTACAATTTGGGAGTGATCTATCAAGAAGTGGGATGGTACGATGAGGCTAAAAACTCTTATTTAATGGCAATTAAATTCGACGACCAAATGGTAGAAGCACATACCAACTTAGGACGTTTATATGAGACGTTAGAAAAGATTGATAAATCAATAAAATCTTACAAGGAAGCATTAAAAATAGATCCGGATTTTACATTAGCCCATCTGAATATGGGGCGAGTATTACTTGCCCAAGGTAAATATGATGAAGCTCTTACACATTTTAATAGTATTGTTTTCAGAGAACCGGAAAATGGAATTGCGCATTTTTATATTGCCATTATCTATTACTTCTTACAAGATTATGGATCATCCTGGCATAGCATCCATCTTGCGGAAAATCTCGGCTCACCAACCGATGTAAAATTCATGAGAGCATTAGCTGCGGCTATGCCTGAACCGGCTGTTCATCCGTATTAATATAAAAAATCATGCCCTCTTCAACTGAAGAGGGCATAATAATGATTCTTTCTACGCTATTCATCTTATAGCGTGATATTCGTGCTAAGTATGACAGTTCTTTGAGCTCCCGGAAGGAATCCAAAAACACTTCCACTCTGCCAGTATTCGGTATCTAACAAATTATTGATATGCAGCGAAATTGAAATGCCGCTTAGGGCGCTTAGTTGCATTGATGTCCTAATGTCAATAACTGTTGCCGAAGGAAGAACATTATCCGTTACGTCATCGTCTGTTCCCCATGTACCATCAGCACCTTTTTCAAAGGAATTCTTACCGTTATCTTCAAGGAAATAAATATCCCTGTAATTACGAAGCGCAGCGCCGATTTTGAATGTTCTGGATATGTCGTAATTAATCGTCGAGCCTATTATCATTTGAGGCATTCCGATTTCGGTTTTTGCTCCGAACTCATCAAGAAGCTCTTGACCGCTTTTTAGTGATATTTCTCCCGAATCCCATTTCCCATCACCGTCCGAGTCAGTGAAATGAGTTCCGGCTACCGCAGCTAGATCATCACCGTTACCATTTCCATACAGGAACTGTTTACCCTGGTCATTTTCAGGAGCTCCCCACTTATTACTTGATTTGGAGAAGATAATACCAAAATCGACCTTATCTGTGGCAGCTAAGTTAAAGGCAAGTTCAACGCCTTTATAGGTTGCATCGCCAAGCGGAACATACTGACGACCCTTGTAGTCATATCCCGGTTCGTTAGCCAGTGTGGGTACCGTAACTCTTAAGACTTTATTTTCGAAGTCGATGTTATAGAGATTCAGTTTCAAATCAGCAGGCATATCTCCTAATTGACCTGTATAACCTAACCCGAATTCTAAGTCATTAGATTTTTCGAGTTCTAATTCTCTTGGCTGACCTTGAAAGAAGAAATACTTCACTCTCGGTTCATTATAAGCTATGCTGAAATTTCCAAAGACATTTAGATTTTCATTCAGGTTATAGTTAGCACCTAATTTAGGAGAAAGGAAACTGAACGATTGCTCATAGGTCCACAAGCTCCACGTCTCGCCGCTTGCTAACTGGTCTGAGCGGAAATTGAAATTAGCTCCACCATGACCAACCTCGCTTGCCCTATTATTTGAACTTGGCAAGTCTTCCGTAATCGTATAGTTCATTATTGAATATTGAGCATCTGTCATCACGCTTAGGTCACCAAATCTCCATAGCATGTGTCCAAAGACGCTAGCCTGTGGTTTATCACCAGTGTAATCGTAGTATGCATCACCCTCTTGGAAAAAGACCTTCAGTCTATCTCCATCAACGGTACGGAAATCAATCCGCGCAGCATCTGCCCCGAAGTTATTCATGATAAAACCTACGTGCCTCGCATTCCATTGACGTAATTCAGTACCCACTGTCAGGTCATGATTTCCAACTTTCTTCGAGAGACTACTCAGTAACCCGAATTGCACGTGCTGTCATTCCACTATCGCTGTTCTCGGCGTAACTATTGAGCGTTTCATATAACCTACGTTCATAAGACGGCGCTACTTCAGGAGTAGCATCTTGCGTGTTTGGACGAACCCGGCAGCTGACGAACCCGCCTGCAGACGGCAGAAGTATATACCTGATGCAAAATTTGATGCGTCCCATGTGACTTTGTGAATGCCTGCTTGCTGAATTTCGCCAACGAGACGGGTTACTTCCTCCCCAAGTAGATTATAAACTATCAGGGAAACATCTCCAGCTTGAGGAACTATATATTCTATAGTTGTAGAAGGATTAAACGGATTGGGGTAGTTTTCGTTTAGAGAATAACCATTAGTTAAATTGACATCAACTTCTAAACCGGTTGTAATCGGGTTTTCAACAATCAGTTGCCCGGAAAATCCGTGTACCGTATGTTTGATTTCGAAAGTACCGGTATCATCCGGCGTGAATTCAAATTTAGTAATCACACGAGCCCTAACATTACCTTCTCCCGAGGCGTCAGGAGCTGTTACCCACGGCTCTATACTTACCCAGTGCTCATCATCAAGACTAATGTTATATATCGTGAGCGGGATGTTTTTCAACACCCGGATAGTGGTAGGAAATATTTGTGTTTGCGCATTGCTGTGGATCAGTGAAACCCCCTGTTTGTTCAGTTCTATCACCTTAGCATCAGCAGATGTATAATCTTCCGTAATTATGATGTCACCGGTGAATCCGTGACCTATGTTTTCAACTTGAAATGTACCAGTAATGTCCGGTGTAAATTCGACATTGAGGATTTCTTCTACCCGTACTATATCGGTGGAACTTATAAAAGGGAGGAGTCGAAGACGGTTAACATGTTCACGGGAATTAGTTGTAAACATCAACCGCAACGGGACATTTACCGGAGAAATAACCGGATCCGGAAAGAAATCGGAATAAAGCATTTGAATTATCGAAATTTCGTGAACACTCTCTTGAGATGGAGTTTCGTTCAGTAGAATTGTGATTGTATCGTCCCCGGTGTTGGGTGTCGCAAGGTCCGGTTTGCCGTCGCCATTGAAATCACCTGAGATGAGCGCATGCGGTGCTAGCCCCACAGGAAAGTTTTGCGGTTCTGCAAAATTGCCTGTCCCGTCTCCAAGGAGTATGGCAACAACATCGTTCACTCCATCTGCTACAGCAAGGTCGTTATTACCATCACCATCAAAATCCTCGATAACAACTGCAAACGCTCCTCCTGTAGCGGAATAAGTCGATGATGTGAAATTTCCCACACCGTCCGCAATTAAAACCGTCACACTGCCGTCAAGGAGTGATGCCACCGCTAAATCAGATATACCATCCTGATTCAGGTCACCCACACTGATGTGTTTGGGGGACAGACCAACCGGAATCTCAG
The DNA here is from genome assembly GCA_022563775.1 of Fidelibacterota bacterium. The sequence goes on from JADFMS010000003.1 coordinate 32,051, forward strand.
TAAGAAGAGTGAAATTGCCCGTACCGTCCCCGCTCAGAATAACAAGCGTATCACTCAAGTCATTTGCAATTGCTAAATCTATTAGACCATCGCCGTCAAAGTCAGCCGCTACTAACGGAACGGGACCGTCACCTGTATAAAAATTTCCTACGATGGTGAAGCCGCCGGAGCCGTTGCCTAACAGTACAGTTACATCATCTGATCCCCTGTTAGTCACAGCAAGGTCAGCATGACTATCTTCGTTAAAATCCGCCACCGCTATCCAGCGAGGACCATCTCCGGTTGTGATAAATGAAGGTGTGAGAAAACTTCCAGCCCCGTCATTCAAAAAAATACCGACAGTGTTACCGTCTCGATTGGCAGTGACGAAGTCAAAAAGTCCGTTCTCATCAAAATCCCCGAGCGCTATTGCGTGTGGAGCTTTATGAACAGATGGAATACTGTCCCGCAACGTGAAAGAACCGGACTTATCACCGTAAATCATCGAAATAGTGGAACCTATGAGATTCGCTACAACCAGATCGCGAACACCGTCCCGGTCCAGGTCAATCAATACAGCTGACCTTGGACCATCTCCTGACGGGACATTTGTTGATGAAAATTGCAGCGTAGTCGTTTGACCGGTAATCTGGGAACTAAACTGGAACAGTGTTAAGAGCAAAGTTATCAACTTCCAGATAGATATTTTCATCATTAATCTACTTTCCATTATTTAGCGGTAAAATGATGTATAAACATAATAACAAGCTCTTCGTTAATCAATGGATTAATATCCCCGGTACAGGCAATAACCGCTGTCTTGCCCTGGCTTTTTTTGGATGTTGCTGAAGTAGGATTTGAACCTACGACCCTTTTGGATATTGAGCTTCAAGCACTAATCCAAGAAAACTAATTCCTCTTTGCCGCTAATTTATTTCCTTAGAAATATACACCCATATTTTCCACTGAGCATATTACGCCAGAAGACAAAACTTTTTCGATTTCGACTTTTATTCGAAAATGTCAGAGGCGCTGGCAAAATTGAAAGGGCGTAGTTAAGATAACCTAATTTTTACCCGATGATTCAACTGGCATATTCGGTTGAATATTATTTTTAAAAATGTACATTCCAAGTTCCCATCCTGAATAAGAAAATAAAGGATAAATCAGATAATATATATTCTGAAATATCGACAGATTGTAAATTGCCAGTGTAGCTGCCGTCAGTCCTAAAAACGCTCCGCTTCCGCCAATTAACGCCCTTACTCTTCCCTTTTTGATAAAACTAAATCCCGCTATCGTTCCTATTAACCACGACAGAACCATACCCAATAATACAGGAGGAAATTTATCTAATCCTGTAGACACGATAGCTATAAGATCGATCTTTTCTCCGGAGATTTCAATTATCACATATTGACCAAATAAGATCCCTATATTTGAACCGATATATGACGCTATTAAGAATTTTATCGTTTTCATATTTACGAATATTTATTTAGTCACTGCGCCGAATATAATATATCCGGCTCTTGCTACAAGAGAATAATACAGACGTTGATATTCATTTGTGGGCATTCAGATTTAGATGACCAGCCCCATACTCTTGACACACCCCTCTTAGCAAAGGGGAATTTTCTCCCCTCCTTATTATAAAGGAGGAGATTAAGGGGTGGTATCATTTAATCCTAAGCGGAGGGGCGAGGGATTTCGTATCCCCTCCTTTCAAGGAGAGCATATGATAAAAAGTTGAAAAAGAATACCTTTTTGATATATATTTCATTGAATAATTAACCTTTACTATTTAACACAGAAGGCAATCTTAGATTTCGGGCAGATCTAACTTGCATAAAATGAAACTTAGAAACTGAGGAGAGAAAAGCTATGTACGTAAGAATAATCAGATTCACATTAGGGCCGGGATCGCGCTCAACAGCCGAGAAACTCGCCGATGAGATCGTTCCTGCAATCAGGGCTCAGAACGGTTGTAATAAATGTTTGTTCCTCACCGATGACGATGCCGGCGACTATGGAATCGTCGTTCTTTGGGAATCAAAAGAAGATGCCGTCGCCGCTGCCGCCGTTATAGGTCCCCGTTTGACGAAAGCTCTGTCTGACATTACCGAAGTGCCGGACAGCAGACAACTTTTTGAGGTATACGAACCTAAATAATAGATTAAAGTAGATTCAGCACTCAAAATAGATCGCAGTGAGGACCCTCCGCCTGCGGCGGGACTGAATCCCACTCTGAGCGGGGCGAACCCCGATGAGCGTTACCATAGGATCTCTCCAGATTTGAATTACCTCTTCTTCGGCAAAGGAATAAGCATTGATACCTGATTTTGGTATTCTCTATAGGTGTCACCGTGGATGCTCACCAGATCCTTCTCCTCAAAATATATACCTACGAGGATGTAGCCTGTCGTCATGACAGCGAAGAATAGATGTCCAAGAGACATTTGCGGAGTCGCCCAGAAAGCGATTATAAATCCTGACATTATCGGATGGCGGACATATTTGTAGAATAACGAAGTTTTAAAATCTAATGGTGTGAGCTCTTTACTCTTCAAATTCATATATACCTGTCTCAATCCGAACAGATCAAAATGATTGATGATAAAGGTGGATACGAGCACAACAACCCAACCGATCCAAAAGATCACGGTAAGGATCATTGCGGCTGTACCCTCTAAATTCCAGATCGAACCCGTCATCGGTCGCCATTGCCAATACATGAGGAAAAGCAGCGAACTCGCGATGAGTACGTAAGTGCTTCGCTCTACGGACTTAGGAATAAATTTCGTCCACCACTTTTTGAATGCCGGTCGCGCCATGACACTGTGTTGGACAGCGAAAAGACCAAGCAGTAAGGCATTGATAAGAAATGATTCTGTTAGAGGTCCTTCCATACCCGAGTCAACGGATTTAGGAACTACCATGTTACCGACGAATCCGATGGCGTATAAAAAAGAAGCAAAAAACAGTACATACGCTATTATTCCGTACAGGAAAGCAATGAATTTGCCCATTTTAATATCTCCTTGTCGTTTTGAGTCTGCTGATTTTTGGCGCAAAATTGGGAGGGAGTCGTGGTAATATGAATTTGTTAACTAACGTGGCAATTTGCGTAACTTTAATAGCCTCCCGGTCAGCGCCAGTTATATAAACATTTACAGTAAAATTAAGTGTGAACATGACTATTCAAATCATGTTGAGTATAATATAAAGAAAAGGATTAGCTATATCAAGAAAAACTATTCCGGTGAAGTTACGGCTTCCAACAACTCCATAATTCCGGTTCCTGTGAGGGTTAGGGCTTGAGTTAGTCCCGCCATCGGCGGTGCCCTGACCGCTCACCTTCACTTCAACAACACCATCTTCCTCGTCCGGACGAAATCGCCTGCTTGGAGCTTGTAAAAATACATTCCTGATGCGATATTTGATGCATCCCATGTTACTTGATGCACCCCGGCGGGGATTCTTTTGTCAATAAGACGCGTTACCTCTTCTCCAAGAAGATTGTACACTGTGAGCAACACCTTCACTGAATTCGGGAGAGTGTATTCTATCATGGTACGAGGATTAAACGGGTTCGGGTAGTTCTGCCTTAGAGAGAAAGAATTAGGCACGATACGCTGCTCATCTTCAACACCTATAATCGGTGTCCCTATACCCGATAATATCTGTCCCCGTATTTCACCAGAAGGGTTGGCCGTAGTATGAATGTTTATGTAGATATTGCCCGCTAACAGCTCTGTAACTATGCTGTCCGTTAGAGCAATGCTGTCGGTATAAGACCAATGACCTTCAACAGAGTTGCCGTTAAAGTCAATCGTTTTCAAGATAGGTCCGTTCTCCCCAAGCGCAGCTCCGTGAAAATGAGCTGCAGTTATGCTTAGCCCATTGACTGTTATATTATAGTTAAGATCTGCGCCCTGACCCAGAAATAGGAACATTGAAGCTGTTCCCGAGGCTGTGGTAGTCACGGTAGGCACCGCCTGGTCCCCTTCCAGCTGCGCCGTGAATCCTGTTAGAGTTCCAGCCTGCCCTCGAATCTCCCCTGCTGGGTTATCGAGTGTGTGGACGTTGACATATATCCTGCTTGCGAGCAGTTCATTCACTAAATCAGCCGTCAGGGGTTGAGTGCTGTCCGATGTGGTCCATGCTCCATCCGCGTGACCTCCGACAAAGGTAATATCTTTAACAATTCCGCCGTTTGAGCCAAACGGAGCATTATGAAAGTGTGCTGCCGTTATCGAATCGGGGTTAATGCCTGAAATAGTAATGTCATAATTTATAGTAGTTTTATCATTATTGATCATTAAAAAGCCGGTGCCCGTTCCCGCTGTGCTGACGGAAGGAACCTCCTGCTCACCGTCAAGCAACAGACTTGCCCCTAATCCTTGCTCTAAGTTCAGCTGACCTCTTAATTCTCCCCCCGGGTTATCCGATGTGTGGATGTTCACATATACGTTGCCTATTAAAAATTCAGTGATAAGGCTGTCTGAAATTTCTTGAGGCGATGACCCGCCGGGAGCGAATCCGGAGTCAGCATGATTATTGATCAACTCGAACGGAATAAGTATTGGACCGTTTACACCTGCAGCGCCGCCGTGGAAATGTGAACCGGTCGGAGTAAGCCCCTCGACATTTACAGAATAAAGCAGTTGTCTTTGCACTCCTACGATAACGAATATGACATTACCAAGAGCTTCTGTAGTTACCGGAGGGACCTCGTTATACCCGCCAAGAAACACCGAACCCCCGAAGAATCCAATTGCATTACCGCGGATCTCACCCGAAGTATTTGCGGCAGTGTGTATATTTAAATATATTCTTCCAGCCAGTAACTCGGTTACGAGTTCCGGCGTAAGTGATTCGGTTGGATCGCTGTTGGACCAGGTGCCGGAAATCGTAAGTCCACCGCTGAAGTCGAGGGTTTTAACAATGGGTCCCGTAGTATCAAATGCAGAGTTGTGGAAGTGAGCGGCGGAGGGTGTAAGTCCTTCAATTGTTATATGGTATTTCAACGTGGTCAAATCCTCGCTCAGACTGAGTGTGCCTGTTCCGGTTGCGCTGGTTGTGACGGGCGGAACGCTGTTCTCTCCCATTAAATTGATAATAAAATGAATATGGTTCGAGGATGCTGCGACACTCGAAACTGTAAAAAGTATTAGCACTGCCGAGGAAAACAATATTCTTTTCATTTTATTCTCCTTTCTTCTTGCTATAAAGTGGTGGATTTGGTGTCAATATAGTATGTAATATATAGGAAATGTCAATTCTTTTCTGTCGGTACCTGTATAGATAAAAAGTTATCTCCCAATCACGGCTTGCCAAAGCCATAATAAGGGTTCTACTGAGTATTCCCAAAAAGAATCCCCGCCTTTGGCATTGTACACTTATAATGAGTGTTGCGAGACAATTCGAGTCATAATTTTCACATCGAAACCTTAATAGAGATGACGAGGATTCAATCCAGCGAAGCTACCCCGTTCATACGCTTAATGTTTCATTTACGAATGAATTTTTACACACTAATAATGTGTTTAATACTGCTATTTTTAGTTAGTATCAAATGATACTATTTCAGTAATACCATTTTCTTTGTACTCACAAAATCACCTGAAGTTAATCGATAAAAATATATGCCTGATGAGACGTTCGAAGCGTTCCAGGTGACTGAGTGATAGCCTGCTTGTTGAATCTCGCTCACAAGTTTGGCAACTTCCTGTCCCAATAGATTGTAAATTATCATAGCCACATCTCCTGACTGAGGAAGAGAATATTTTATAGTCGTCTCAGGGTTAAATGGGTTAGGGAAATTTTGATTAAGTTCAAAACTTGTTGGCGCAGTCAAATCACCTTTAATTACTCCTACCGGTGAATGCCCCGGATTGATCATTAAAGTATCCAGTTCCCGAACCGTAGCGAATGGAATAAATCCGTCTGCCTCGGCAAATGCATAGAAACTATCTATTTTTGCTACTTCTGTTACGTAATCAACCGATATTACCAAATTACCTGCATCTTTAAATTGTTTTAGCAGTCCGAGTTCATAAGTTTGTAAGTCAAATGGATTATTTTCATCGAGGTCACCGAAGAAATAGCTGTCCTCCGCTCCAATTCCATGAATCTTTTGCAGATAAATGGTTGAGGAATCGGGCGAGGCATCGTCAATTATCGATGAGCCGTTCTGAGGGAAAATATAAAAATTGCTACAAGAACATTTACTGCTTGCATAGTCTGCCATTTCAATCACAAACTCAATCATATCGTTAGCTGAATTATCATTTTCAGACATATCTCCTTCAGGTCCAAAAAAGTAATATGCGTCTATAATATCTAAATATATTCCGTCAAAGCCGGCTTTGATAATTTTATCCAGATAGGCATCGGGCGAACCCATAATTATTTTTTTCCAACCATCCATCCAATAACGAACTTTGAAGTTTCCTTCCCATGCCGGATTAGTAGGTCCCAACCAGGAGGGATTCCCCTCTTCCCAAGCAGACTGCCAATAATACCTATAATCCTCTGCTTCACCTATTGACATATAGCTAAGCACAATTTTACCTGTATCCTTCAACTGCCGGATTTGACTGGATGTGAATTCTCCGTCTGCCGACCCATCTGAAGAATAATCCATCACCACCAAGTCGTAAGAAGATGCTGCTATGGTGTCAATGTTGATCCGTTGCAGCTGATATAACCAGCTATTTACATCTTGTAATGTTTGCGCTGAAGCACTCTTAGTCAACGGCAGATATAATAAACATATCATAACCACCTTGAAGAATAAATTATATCTCATTCTGAAAACCTTTATATTTTTATAATACAGTTAGAAAAATGTACGTTAAAGAGTTTTAACTTACAAGATTCTGACCCGTTTACATTATTTTAGTTGGAGCAACCAGCGACGATTGAGACGATCCCTATGTCTCGAAAGCTAATTATTATACGCTCTCGTTTTCGTGAGTTTGGCACTACGAAAATATGTATACTAAGTGGGGTTTATGAGACTGCGCTATTTTAGGAGCACCATCTTCCTCGCTCGGACGAAATCGCCTGCTCGGTCTATATATCCTTCAGAAGTTGCTGGAAGTGAGGATCTTCTCTTAATGGGTAAAAAATAGGATCTATCATAAGCCACGACTTTGATATTGGCGCGGGCACGGAAAGCAAATACTCGATTCTATCAATAGCGTTCTCGTAGTCACCTACCATTGTATATATTTCTGCCATGACCATGACCGTTAGAGGTCCTCAATAGTGGCACAACGAAATGGGCATGATCTCTGTCCCTTTCAGACCAGCCTCAATAGCGCGATCTCTAAGTCCTAATTTGGCGCACACAAACCCTAACAGTGAGTTCAATCTAAAATTATTCGGACTCTTCTTAATCTTCTCCTCCAACAATATTCGAGCCGAATCATAATATGCATCTCCATATTTTTCTTCTTCCATCAAATTATATAATTGAGCTTTGGTGAGAAAAAATGTCAACTTATCATTTCCGAACGAATCAGGAGATATATTATCAATTATTTCGTTTCTTCCTTTCTTTAACAGGTCAAAACGCCATAAACCTATCCCCCAAAGGTATGATTTCGCACCAGCCATTATTTCACTGATATCCACTAACGAGGCTTCACTCAGTACCCTCTCTGCTCGCTCTGTATTACCATCAGAAAGCAGATACAACCATGCCTCATACGCATAAATGTCGGAAGAATTCGGATTAAGCGCTTTTGCGCGCAATATGTACTTTTCTGCCTCTAAGTAGTCACGCAGGTAGAGGTAAGTCAGAGCGGTTTCTAACGTCTTGGTCGGAGAAAGCGGATCAATCTTTGTAGCTCTCCTATAATTTGCTATCGATTCCTCCCATTTCCCCTGTCGCTTCTGAACAAGAGCCAAAGCTGCGTAAACGTCACTATTATTAGGTTGACTCCTTAATGCTATAGAAAAATGCTCTAACGCTTCATTGTAATCTCTATGAACCCGGTTATGAAATTCTCCATACGCAAGGTGAGCCTCTGTTAAATTGGGAATTAAACGGAGTGCTTCTAAAACAGCTTTCTCTGCTTGAATTTGTCGCTCTTCAGTAGCACTCCCATACCAGTAGAGATAAGTATATGCCAATGATAGCCGCGCATACGCCAATGCAAAATTTGGGTCCAGCTCAACAGCCGTTTGATAATAATTAATTGCTTCAATAAAATTTTTGCCCTCTGTACCTCGATTGAGATAGTCATTTCCCCTGAGAAAGTAATCGTAAGCCTTAAGGTTCTTGGTGTGTTCCCTGTTTATTAATTTTCGTTCCGGTTCAAGCAATGTAATATCCATCGCCGAGGCTACTTTTTCTGCAATATCTGTCTGAAGTTTGAAAATTTCTTCCATAAATCCATCATAAGTAGTAGCCCATATATGCGAATCATCTGACACTCTGATAAGCTGTGGTGTAATTCGAACAGCTTTTCTACCCTCACCATCCAATTGGTACCGGATAGTTCCTTCAAGTATATACTGCACTCCAAGCTGCTTACCGATTTCTGCGGCACTTATCGCTATATTTTTATATTGAATTGCGCTCGTTCGCGAAATCACTCCCAATCCACTAATTGCAGCCAACCGGCTTGTTATCTCCTCCGTAATCCCGTCAGCGAAATATTCGTTTTCCGGTGAACCTAAATTTTCGAATGGCAAGACCACCAGCATTTTTTTATCGGGAGAATGAGTGGTATCATCCGAGAAGAAAAAATAACCTCCTAAAAGAAGTACCACTATAAGTGATGCTGTTGCCGAAAGCCAATTTCGCATCTTTTTATCGCCCAGAATTTGATATGCCGATCCCGCTTCCTTCCTTGGCACAGAAAGATCATCCCCCTTTAAAGCATATACTTTTATGGATCTATCGACATTTTTCAGACTTTTCTCACCAAGAAAGACTGTCTCAATATCACGTTGATTTTTGATGTCATCATAAACCCTACCGGATATACATACGCCGCCAGGTTCCGCCAACGGCTCAATTCTTGATGCAACATTCACACCGTCCCCGTAAACTTCATCGCCCTCAACAACGACATCACCGACATGAATACCTATTCGGAGGCTAATCTCCTTCACGTCCGGAAGATGACTCTGTATTTCCGCAGCGCAGTTAACTGCCTCAATCGCGCTTCCAAATGTGCTAAATGTTCCATCACCCACATATTGAATAATTTCACCCAGGTGATTCTCAATTAAAGGGGTTATAATCTCTCGTTGTCTTTGTACAAGCTCCCGGGCTTTAACCTCATCTTTTTGCATTAAAGCGGTATAGCCTACCATATCGATAAACATTATGGCTGCGAGCTTGCGTTTGGGCTCAGAGGGCATTTAATATCCTTCTAACTATCTGAATTTGATTTTACAATACTAAGACTTGAAGATACATCTTCATGTAATCTCTCACAAGATAAATAATAACCAATTAATCCCTATTATAAGTTTTGATATACGTTTTTGGGACAGTAAAAATATGTCTCATAAACGGTCGTCTGTAAGACAAAAAAGCGCTGTCTAAAAAGCTAATTGTCATAAACATACTTTTAGTGAGCTTTAAGACAGCTGGAAGGCTATTAGCACACGGTTAAGGACTTTAGGGGTAAGGTCACATCAAACCGGTTAACGTTTGAAGGTGAGAATGCTTTCTACCACTATCTTGTCTTTGATTATCTTAAAATTCTGGTTGGAGGTGGTTACATTTATGCGCCTCTTAGTACCGTCGGGAAGATCGACCATAATTGATTTCTGTATCGGTTGAGGTCCGGCGAACTCGAATTTTGGCTTATAGTATTTCGCAAGGTCGATGGTAGCTACCTTAACGCCGAAAATCTTCACGTCGAATTTTGCTTCCCTCACTTTTACCGAGATTACGTTTGTTGAAAGATCGTAGTTCACGTCAACAGAGCCTTTGACTTTTTCGGTAAATGTTATTCCTTTCGCTTTTATGTCCGCATCGGCATAGAACGTTGCGTTATCCTTTTCAAAGTCTATTCGGGCGTTTCTTATCTTCCATGTGTAATCGGTCTTGATAAAAGCCTTTTTGAACTTTCCGCTGCCGGAAATCTGTCCCACGGCATTCAGGAATTTATTAAACATTGTTTCATGCAGTGCTACCTGCGCGTCCTGAGCCAATCCGAGCCTCACAGAGAAGAGTGCTATGGTCAAGATAAGTAAAATTATTTTCATAGTAGCTGCTCCTTTAATAAAGATGAACTATCGGCAGTTCACAATATAAAACTCCAACAATGAAAATTCCCCTCAAACGACGCAGTGGGGAATTTTCAAATTGATTTGTTGTTTCGTTTCTTAATAAATCTCTTGTTATACAGCGTCCGGATTTCTTCTATTGGTCCGACCGTCCGCTGATCTCTCCGAACGCTTCTTCCGCATGATTCAAAATCGTTTGCTCCACCTCTTCCGAAAGCTCTTCCATCTGTTCTATTTGGCTTTTGAAATCAGTCAAACTCATGCGAGCGAGAGAATACTGCGCTTTTTCACTCGGGTCATAATACCGGTTAACTATAAAAGCGCCGGTCAAATTCAGGTCGGTGAAAGCTTTAGTAGCCTGTTGATGAAACGACTCGATGTTCGCCAGTTCGCCGTCGCCGACTATCCGCTCATAAGCCTTCAGCATTTCCTCTATCTTTGTTGTGAATGACCTTGCCAATTCGGCTCTCGCATTCAGGTCGGCGGCAGTGCGACGGGAGGATAAGGTCGGGTGTGTCATCAACTCGGCTAATCCAACTCCGTAAAACGCAACATTTTCTTCATCGGGAAAAGCGCCGGAACCCATATCGACCCAATCGGGCCTATTTTCTGTCGGTTTTTCCACCTTTGGGCCGCTTCCTCCGCAACCTGCGAAAACAAACATAACAACCGACAATAATATCATCTTGCTTTTCATTTTTTCCTCCTCATTTTATTTATTTCTAATTATCATTTCTTCAAATAAAAACTTAATCAAATCTCACTTTCAAAGTTTGATGACCGTCACTGCTAAAAATGAGGACTGTTACCGCCAAACGGTTATGAGAAATTCAGGCAGAACATTTTCTGATATTTTTTTATAAGCGTTTTCCAACGCCTTCAAACCCGCTTTTTCATAATTTAAATGAATTCCTTTAATATTAGTCAGTCCGTCGCTGTAGACCTCATCACCGGACGACACATCTATGGCAGAAATCTCCAGGTCCGCATAGGCTACATATTGTCCATAGATGACATTTCCCTCGCGTGTTTCGACGGAAAACTTAATCGCAAGATCAGCCTCTCCTATGTCGTCCGTAAAGGTCAAACCCTTATCGGTTAACCAGTTCTTTATCTTAGGCGTTAAAGATTGAATTTTTAGCGCTTCACCTAAGTTTGACTCCCTTGACTCAAAGAAGACGCTTAACCCGGTCACATTCAAGATTAAGTTAACGCTTGGGACGGACAAATTCTGTAAAATATCCCGAATCACGCGTGATTCCGCTTCGTTGTCCACCGAGCTTAGAAGATCGAGCTCGGACTTGATTATCTGTATTTTATCGGTGGAAGTGATCTTAGCGACCCGGACGCTCGCAACCCCGCGACTGTCGGTCAGGGTCCGCTCAAGTATAGTTCCGGAACCCCTGATGAAAGAAAACCTGATGGGCAAGTTAGAGACTTTCCTTTCTTTGCCATTACGGTCAGAGTAAACCGCATGAATAATGACGGGCTCTTGCAACGGTTTTCCCACTTTCGTGTTTCGTTTGTTCTTCTCTCCCTTCAAATCGATTTTACCTATGAGGGACTGCAAGGAAGTGTAAATTTCGTTCCGCATAAAGATCTTCCTTCCCTCATATTCGGTCAATAACGGTTCTGCAATATGATTTTGTATCGGGTTAAAGGCATTTATGTAATAGTTCAAACCGTTTGCGATATTATATTCCTTTTCTTCCGCTTTCCCTTTGCTTAAAAGGTCTTTCGAAAGGCTTATCGCTTTTTCCAATTTTAGTCTCTTCCGTTCCTCATACATCGACTTTGAAAGCCTGTAATAAACCCAATACTCTCTGTCGTTCTCCCAAGTGTCGATGAGTTCGAATTCCTCGAGATTTGCCTCTGTCGTTGACTGGATTTCCGACCTGAACTCGCTTTCCGACATACCGCTTTGAATCGTAATTACATCGATGATTTCGCTCGAAATATTAATGGTTATCTCCGATGCAAGATCGTTGAGAGCGTAATCTTTAGCCCGGCGAAAATAATCTCTGTTTTGCCCCGCCTTCTCGGCTATTCCAATGCCAATATAATATCCTTTAATTACCGGGCGTTTTTTCACCCAATCAGGCTTCTTCGGAGCGGCAGCTGTAACGCTTATCAAGAGAATGAGAAGTGCTGTGAGAGCAAAAAACTTTCCGAATAATATTCTACGTTTCATATTTAACTTACTCCCGCTCATTAACCCACCTTATTATATTACACATATTGCCTCTATTTTGCATTAAATATCACTCTTTTTTGTAGCATGGAAGCTGGCACAACTATAGGGGGAAAAGTCATATTTGCAGATTCAATCCCGGTTTTAAGCAATTTGGTTTAATAGAAAGTCTTCAGATCCGTGAACTTGTAGCCTATAGTTACAAACAGCCCCGCCACATTTATAGTTGGCGCATCACCGTTCCAGACAGCATTATAATCGGGATCATCCTCCTCTTCCGAAAGATTTTTCCATGTATCGGAACCGCTGTCGCTTCTGTAACCTACAAAGATTGACAGGTCTCTGGTTGCCGACCTGTAGTATTCCATGCTAATTCCGAAAAGCGTTGAGAATGAAGCGCTGTTCACCAGCACATCTGCGTCATCTTTTTTAAAAAAGAATATTCCTCCAAGTCCCCCTCTCGCCCTGAGAGAAAATGTATTCCCGTTGTATATCTTCATGCTCGGACCCAGGTCAGCACCTAAACCGTGATCTCTTTCACCGCGGGAATCCCTACCGTTCATATACCGGAAAGCAAACCACCCGTTATATACATTGAACGGAAATAATTCCGGCACGAGATTAAGGCTGAAAGCGCCTGAAGTCAGTTGTGTATATGAGAAATATCCCGCTCCCAGCGGTCTGTGGAATTCTACCGCCTTGTATCCCGACTTTATCGGCTCCCAAACTTTAACAGGTCGGGCGATATTTCCTTCATCAAGAATTTTGTTTGCCTCTAAAAATCCTACTCGTTTCCCCTCGGACCTGAAGATCTTCCCATTTATTTCTATCGTATTACCGGGACGGAAGATCTCGAACATAGTCCCTTTCTCGATGCCTATTTCATATCCGCCTGGGATGAATATTCTCCCATCGTCCATCTTCGTAATAATCATTGTGAGAAGATAGAAATTTTTTAATTCGATCAACGTCGCCCTTTTGAACTTTTTAAAGGTCTTTTCTCTTGATTTGCCGCGGGTCCCTCCTGTATGACCAACATTGATTGTAGCCGACTGCAAAACTTGCCCGGTTTCTATATTTACTTTTTTTAATGATACCGATAATATAGTCTGAATGTTATTCGGATATTTTTCTTCCTCGTCACTTCCATGTACAATCGCCTCTACGAGCCCCTTGCCGAGAGCCTTCCCCAATTCTCCCCAGAATGAATCATTGGCATCGTCATCGTCATCATCATCGTCTTTTTTAGGCGGTACCCCCTTTTGCGAGTAGGTTAATACATCAATTATCAACCCTTCCTCAGCAGCAGCAATGTTGCCTATTTCTACTATCATAGAATCGTTTACGACGCCGCTAAGCTGAAGCCTCTGCTCTTTCATAATAGATTCCAATACGTTTCGATCAATTACTTCATACCTGCCGAGGTTTACCGCCAAGCTAGTTACATAAGCGGCTATTTCAACTTCTATAGAATTGGATTCATATTTTTTGAACTCGGATGGGAGAATAAGCAGACTTTTCTTCTCCGGAGCCTCAAGCTCTTCCAAGTCTGATTCCTGAGCTTGAATGTCAGAATACAATAAATTGATCAGCAGGAAAGAAAATAAACAGTAAACGAAGGATTTATTCCCCCATTCGAGATTAGTTTTGCAAAAACTTTTCATCAGCTACTCCTAATATTGAGGTCAAATTTTTATTGAATACTTTCTTAATTATCCGAAATTAGGTGCTGCATTTCTTCCACTTCAAATGTAGATGCTACCTAAATGTAATTCAACTTTTTTTCGCATATATTCATATAGAGAAGTATATATTTTGACTCCGACATGCTGTAATTACCTAATCTTCCTTCACCGGACGCATATGGATAATTCTTTGAGGAAAGGGGATCTCGATGCCCTTTTCCTTGAACATCCGGTATATCTCTGAGTTCAGTTGATCGATTACCCGTCCACGGAGGACAGGTTCCTCTATCCAGAAGAGTAATTGGAAGGAGAGTTCGGATTCCCCGAACTCCCGGAACCTGACTCTCGGTTCCGGCTCATCCTGCACATAGTGGTTCGATTTCGCGATTTCGATAAGTGTTGCTCTCACTAAATCTATGTCGGAACCGTAGGCGATTCCTACGGATACTTTTATGCGTTCTTTCTCGTACGGTCCTCCGCTTTCATTTATTATCTTCGAGCTGGCTATTACCGAATTGGGTATGGTAATCTCCACATCATCCCTCGTCAGTATGCGAGTGCTCCGGAGCCCGATATCGGTTACTCTTCCCCTTTCTCCTCCGTCCAGATTTATGAAATCACCGACCTTGTATGGAGCGTCCACCATGATAAAGAACCCGGCGAACAGGTTAGCGAGGCTATCCTTTGCGGCAAAGCCGATTGCGATGCCCACTATACCCGCCGATGCTAACCAGGCGGTAATGTTGATATCCCAGACGAGCAGAAAGAAGTAGAGAGCACCCGCAAAGATGGCTATCTTGCTGAAATTATCAAGAAGGGGCAAAGTGCGTGGCTGAACCAATTTATAGCTTTTCGGTAATCGCGAGAGCTCTCTCAGGGAGAGTGTGGCGAATTTCCAGGCTAATCCCGTCCATATCAAAAGCACGGTGGTTTTTATAAAGCCCTCAAGGATATATTGGAGGTTATCGGGAATCTGGAGAGTGTGAACGGCGATGTCAATACCAATGAGCAGAACAGTGTAAAAGACTGGTTTGTTGAGCATTTCGAGCAACTTATCGTCAAAGGACGTCTTAGTCCGCTTGACAATCTTGATTAAAACAGCGCCGAATATCCATTTAACTATCGCCGCGGCAAGACCGGATGCTATAACGATTGTGAGCGCTTTCATATAGGGATTGGAAAAAAGTATTTTTATAAAATCCATTATGCTCCATATTAATTTACAGACCGCTAATTTACCAGCTTAAACGTATTATATTTCCGGAGATATTAACCGCATGGGATAGAGGTCGAAAGATTCAATAATACCTGAAGCTGTCCGATTAATGACCC
Organism: Fidelibacterota bacterium; assembly: GCA_022563775.1. Next base: position 47,498 of record JADFMS010000003.1, read on the forward strand.
GCCCATACTCCTTCGTCCATCTTCTATGTCAAAAAAATAATTCCTAATTTTACTCAATTCTCATCAACGCAAGGGTTTTTGACACGCGCAAAATGTGCCTCATAAACCGTCGTTTTCGGTACTAATTATCACCGTACCGAAAGCTAATTGCCAGAAACTCCTGTTTTCATGAGTTTTGGCACTGCGAAATGGTATGTCATAACCTACGTTTATGGGACAGGTTTAAGGAATTTAGGTTTGTGGCAACTTTTGTGGGCTATATCAGTGATACAAATTGCCATGAACATTTAAATCATATTGATGTATAGCATATAAATGGTATATTAAATTCTGTGATATGGAAAAAATCAATAATATACTTCCACTAATAATTTTATGTAAATTATAGTTAGGCGGCAGGAGGGATGCTAATGCGAAATAACCATCCTAACAGTTTCTTCTGGTGGAGAGGTACCATTGCAATCATCGCACTCTTACTGCTGAACAACTGCCAGAAGCAGCGGAGTCAAATCCAAGCACCAGGTTCTTACATTTTTGCGTGGACTAAAGATCAAGATTCCAAGGATAGCGACTTTTTAGTTGTCATCGATGCTCGAACGGCTTCACCGCGATACGGTCGAATTGTAACTTCACTTTCTGTCGACTATAAGAATACTCAAGCTCACCATACTGAGCACCGGATGCATGAGGGTGGTGTGCTTTTTGCCAATGGATTCAAGGCTGGAAGAACATTTATGTTTGACCTAAACGAGCCGGAAAATCCAAAGTTATTGGGTTCGTTTGGAGCAATGGATCCTTACACATATCCACACAGCTTTGAGCGTCTATCCAATGGAAACATATTGGCAACGTTTCAAACCAAAGGAGAAGGCAATAATGAAGAAGGCGGCCTTGTAGAGTTAGATAAGAATGGGAGGTTCATTCGTGCTGCCAGCGCCTCAGCTCGAGAAATCGAGGATTTCATTCGCCCTTATAGCCTGGCAATTGTTCCTGAATTAGATCGTGTTGTCTCTTCAAGCGCAGACATGCGGGCGAAAGATACCAGTAGAGTTGTCCAGGTTTGGCGCTTGTCTGACCTCAGTTTAATCAAAACAATTCTTATTCCCCCTGACCCGGATGGAACGGAAGGTCGTCTTTCCGCTGAACCACGCGTTTTGCAGGATGGAAAAACAGTTATTATTTCTACATTTCATTGCGGTCTCTATAAGCTGAACGGCCTTGCTGGTGAAGACCCAACTCTTGAATGGGTGCACTCTTTTCCATATGAGGATGGGAAGCTTTGTGCGTTACCTGTTGTATCCGGCAACTATTGGGTTCAGACAGTTCCTTCTATTCCGGCGCTTGTCAGTCTTGACATATCAAATCCGTACGAACCAGTTGAAGTAGCTCGATTGGAGCTTGGCAAAACCAATTGGGCGCACTGGATTTCTTCTGATCTAAACGGTGAACGCATAGTCGTAACAGGCTATGATGGGCTGATTAATCGATTATTGATTGTGAATATCGATAAACAAACAGGTGAATTAAGCTTCGATAATCGGTTCAAGGAAGAAGGAGCTGAAGAGATCGGTATCAGCTTCGCGCGTGAGAATTGGCCTCATGGTGCGACTGGAAGTGCAATACCCCACGGAGCAGTGTTCAGCTTGTAATAGCTCTGTCTCAAAAGCTAATTATCAAAAGCTCTCGTTTTGGTGAGTTTTGGACGGTTAGACGGTGTGCAAAAAATGGACTTATTTGATTTTTTCAATTAGTGACCGAAATTTAGGATGATCTCGAAGCGGATCCAAATCGGCATCGTTTTCTATCCATTCTACATGATCAAAACCGCCATCAACTGCTTTCTCTAACAATTCAATTGCTTCATCTATCTTACCAAGGAAGGAATAACTACACGCGACATTATATAGGACTCCAACATCTTCCGGTTCTAATTCAAGCGCTTTACTAGACCATTCCAGTCCTAATTTTTTATTTCCAAGTTTAATGTGTGCGCCCGCACCCAAATAAAGAGCACGGACGTCATCAGGATTAAGCTCTAAGTGGTGCCCCACTCTCTTTAAGCTCTCTGATTCAGCCTCAATCGCTTTTTCAATATCACCAAGACCTCTGAGAACAGAACCAAGAAAATTTAATGCTTGATAATCTTCGGGCAATAGAACACTTGCTTTCTCAAATAATTGTGAAGCTTCTTCTAATTTGCCTTGAACAAGGCAAGTCCGGCCATAAAAATAGTATGCTTCATATAATTTAGGATTAATTCCAATTGCTGTTCTAAATTCACTTTCTGCTTCGATATACTTTTTATTGATAGATGCCGCATATCCCCTTGACACATGAGTTTCTGCCAAATCAGGTCCAAGCTCTATCGATCTTTGGCTCGCTTCCTCGGCTTTAATTAGATTTTCTTGCTTGCTCTCGTGATACAGATAAAGCCAACAGTGGCATTCAGCTATGCTTGCATATGCAATCGCATAATTGGGATCGATTTCAATCGCACGAAAAAGCATTTTCAATGCATAATTAAAATTTTTCTTTGTTAAACTATGCATAAATTTTCGAGCACGAAGATAGAAATCATAAGCTTTAATGTCTATAGACGGCTTATTTTTGATTAATTTCTTCTCATTATCACTCAGAAATACCTTTAAAGATTTAATAATGTTATCGGTGATTTCATCTTGTATGGCAAAAATGTTTTTAAGTTCCCGATCGTACGTTTCCGACCAGATATGATAGCCGTCTTCAACCTTTATCAGCTGAGCGGTCATTCTTAGCTGATTTCCCTGTTTGCGAACACTGCCCTCTAATAGCGTTTCTACATTAAGTTTCTCCCCTATTACGCGTATATCTTCTTTAGCTCCTTTGAATGCAAAAGAGGATGTCCTTGAAGCAACCCTTAAATCTTGAATCTTTGTTAAGGCATTAATAATCTCCTCAGCTAACCCGTCCCCAAAATATTCGTTTTCCGGATCAGAACTCATATTTACGAAGGGCAATACAGCAATTGATCTAACACCATTATCATTTTCTTTTCCCATTAAAACAACATCTTTACTCATAGTTTGTGTCATTTTTTTATCTTCAAGAATTAATGAATAGATATTAATCGGCCGTTCAACATTCTTCAGAACCCTTTCCCCTAATAAATGGGCTTCCAATTCCGACTGATTCCGGATGTCATCATAAACTCTTTCAGAAATACACACGCCGCCTGGTTCAGCAAGAGGCTCTATTCTTGAGGCGACATTAACTCCATCTCCATAGACTTCTTCTCCCTTTATGACAATATCTCCTACGTGAATTCCGATTCTTAATACTAAGTCCTTCTCTGACCTGAGTACTTTTTGTATTTCCACGGCAGAATTAACTGCCTCTATAGCGCTGTCGAACCGGCAGAAAGTTCCGTCGCCCACAAATTGTATTATCTCACCGTCGTGTTTCTCCACAAACGGTTTCATGAGTGCTCTATGCCGCTCAATGAGTATCCTCGCCTTGCTCTCATCTTTCTGCATCAAAGCAGTATACCCCACCATATCGGTGAACATGATTGCGGCGAGCTTGCGTTTGGGCTCAGAAGGCATAATTCTTATATCTTCCTAATTATTGTAATGTGGAATTAAGTGTGAAAGTTACTCGAACGGATGAATTCCCGCAAGGAAAATGATTACCGATTAATCCTTATTATTAGTTTTGGATAGCTAAAAGGTATGTTATTAGTAAGTTTAATGAGACAGACGTAAACATGCGTACAAGCACAATTTTTAGATTAAGATCTTGGACTTCGCAGCATCTGATTCTGCAAAACCACCGTCGATAATTACAACATGGTGATCGTCTTCAGCCTCGTGTCACAAGGCGTATCCAACCCCTCTTTCGCGCTACGATCTTGTAAACCCATTCCCAGATTGGATCAAAAGCTCTCGTTTTGGTGAGTTTTGGACGGCAAATGATGTGTTATGACCTATATTCATGAAACAGGTTTAACTTCCCTGCTTCAATACTGCTAATCGCCTTATGCGACTTGTCGTCTATAACCATTGCTTTCTGCTTCGCGGTACTCTAAGGCGCTGCGCCTGCCGTGTGGTGCTCTTTCCTTTTCGGATAGGGTAGCCCTATGGATACGGCCTAACCTCTATCCATGGTTAACACATTTATTAAGAGCGTGACATTTAATTATCGGAATCTGCCAGCTATAGGGTCTTTAGTGTCTCCTTCAAGACGTATGCAACCCCCATCGCACCCCAGATAAAAAAAAATATAACCGAAGTTTCGATACATGAAATGATGGGTTTTGAATACCAATAAATAGCTAACACCCAGGAAAACGAATGAGACAATTATGGTTACAATCTTTCCGATAAAAGCCTTCCGGGAATCTGAAGTAGTATTATGAGCGATTCTGATTTTCTTCATATCGTCCAATAAGACTTGAATCTATCCCAATGGAGTAGGCAGACCCAATCTCTGACGGTTCTGCCGACAGGCCTCTTTCTGATGAGTCAGGATGCGGAGCGCCCCACGAGGCCGAGCCGTGCACAGTAGGGTGAATCCGGCCTCTCTGTCAGCCGGGTAGTAGCGATAGGCGTCAGACTGATCTACCTCTCCTGACAGGAGGTGGCCCGCACATGTTACGCACCATCCAATTAAACAGCTGCTCGGCAAGTCAAGACCGAATCTCTGCGCAGCATCCCAAATATACTCGTCCTCCGCTACATTTATGGTGACATCCGCCGTACCGTCAGTCAGTGTGATTAAAATCAAGATCGAAGAGATCGTGAAGGGAGTAATGGGTTGCTTCATAATGATTCCCCTTTCTTATAATATTTGCAAAAAAAATAGGTCACTAAAAGAATAATGCATATTATTTTTACAGACAAGTAAAATATAAATATGTGGTTGAATAATGAATAGATAGTGATTAGGGAGTGCTAACCAACGCCCAATAGCTCTACGCGCAACGAAATTACTTATTAAACTTAATATTTGCTCAATCGTTTTTTTCAGAAAAATCTATTTACTATTACATTGGATATGCCTAAACTTTTACCTGAAAAATATTTAGGTAATTAGTCAAACAAATGTTAGCCAAAGGCGCTTTAGAGATTTCACCTAGCTAGATGTGCAGCGAAAGACTATTTAATAGCGCTGTTCAACATTCACACAGTAAAAAGGGTAAATATTATGAATGAAGATAGCAAGTCGAGTAGAAATAACAAACACATTGAGAGCAGCGGTACAACGAACCGAGATTGGTGGCCAAGCAAGTTGAAGCTCGATATCCTGCACCAGCATTCCTCGAAGTCCAATCCAATGGGCAAAGAATTTAACTATACTGAAGAGTTCAGGAGTCTCAACCTTGAGGCCGTAAAGAAGGACCTCAGTGAACTGATGACAGAGTCTCAGGACTGGTGGCCCGCGGATTTCGGTCACTACGGACCCTTTTTCATCCGCATGGCATGGCACAGCGCCGGCACCTACCGAATCGGTGACGGCCGCGGTGGTGCAGGAAATGGTAGTCAGCGCTTTGCTCCCCTCAACAGCTGGCCTGACAACGTTAGCCTCGATAAGGCGCGCCGGCTGCTCTGGCCGATCAAGCAGAAGTACGGTCGGAAAATTTCCTGGGCCGACCTGATGATCCTCACAGGTAACGTCGCTTTGGAATCGATGGGTTTTAAGACCTTTGGTTTTGCCGGTGGGCGTGAAGACATCTGGGAAGAAGAAAATGAAATCTACTGGGGCTCCGAGAACGTGTGGCTGGACGACAACCGCTACTCCGGTGACAGGGATCTCGAAAATCCACTCGCTGCCGTGCAGATGGGTCTGATCTACGTGAACCCGGAAGGCCCGAATGGCATACCGGATCCAATCGAGGCGGCCAAGGACATTCGCGAAACCTTCAAGCGCATGGCGATGAACGACGAAGAAACGGTTGCGCTCATTGCAGGGGGCCACGCATTCGGCAAAGCACACGGCGCCGGAGATGCGAAACATGTGGGGCCCGAGCCGGAAGCAGCTGGTATCGAGGAGCAAGGCCTGGGCTGGGGGTGCAGCTTCGGCACTGGCAAAGGTGGTGACACGATTTCCAGCGGTCTAGAAGTTACGTGGTCCAATACGCCAACGAAGTGGAGCAACAATTTTTTCGAGAACCTGTTCGGATACGAATGGGAGCTGACGAAGAGTCCAGCAGGCGCTCATCAGTGGAGACCGAAGAATGACACAGGCTCCAGTAGCGTACCGGATGCTCACGATCCGTCTAAGTTTCACGCCCCATCCATGCTGACTACGGACCTCGCCCTGCGTTTCGATCCTGATTATGAAATGATTTCACGACGCTTCTACGAAAATCCAGATCAATTAGCAGATGCATTCGCCCGGGCTTGGTTCAAACTAACCCATCGTGACATGGGTCCCCACTCACGCTATCTTGGACCGGAGGTTCCCGCGGAAGAACTCATCTGGCAAGATCCTATCCCCGCAGTTGATCACAAGCTGATTGATGAAGATGACATCACCTCCCTCAAGAGCAAGATTCTGGCTACTGAACTGTCCGTCCCAGAACTGGTTTCGACGGCCTGGGCGGCGGCATCCACGTTTCGTGGTTCTGACAAGCGCGGCGGCGCAAACGGCGCTCGAATCCGTCTGGCACCGCAGAAAGAATGGAAAGTTAACGAGCCTGCACAGTTGGCAAAAGTACTCAAAATCTTGGAGGTTATCCAGAGTGAGTTCAACGGAACCGCGAACGACGACAAGAAGGTCTCGATAGCTGACTTGATTGTTTTGGCTGGTAGCGCAGGCGTCGAGCAGGCTGCAAAGAATGCCGGTTACGAGCTAACAGTTCCCTTCACTCCAGGGCGCACTGACGCCTCTCAGGAGCAAACCGATGTGGCCTCCTTTGAGGTTCTCGAACCGGTCGCTGACGGCTTCCGCAATTATCTCAAGACCAGATTCTCCGTGCCAGCTGAGGTGCTGCTAATCGACAAAGCGCAATTGCTTACACTGACTGCACCTGAAATGACGGTGCTCGTGGGCGGTATGCGTGTCTTGAACACAAACTTCGAACAATCGAAGCACGGCGTATTCACCGAACGCCCGGAGACGCTGAGCAACGACTTCTTCGTAAACCTGCTTGACATGGGCACGGAATGGAAGGCGGTCTCGGAAGACGCTGAAGAGTTTGAAGGACGTGATCGCAAAACAGGCGAACTCAAGTGGACCGGTACGCGTATCGATTTAATCTTCGGTTCGAACTCCCAGCTCCGTGCCCTGGCCGAAGTCTATGGATGTGCGGACTCCCAGGAGAAGTTTGTCAATGACTTCGTCTCTGCTTGGACCAAAGTCATGAACCTTGACCGTTTCGACCTCTCCTGATCGAAACCATATCGTCGTTATAAGATTCTGATCGGTAAGTATCTTATTGGGACATATTATGTATTGTAGATAAAAGGCTTTCTAAATCTTCAGCAGGACCATCTTGCGTATTTCTGTAAATTCACCCATTAATTACTCTGGTAACTCTGGTTCTTCGAATTCCGGCATTTCGCCAGTCAAGCTTTTAAGGAATTCAACCAGATCAGCTTTTTCCTGTACAGAAAGATTCAATTTCTTCATATCGGTGCTCAGGTGCGAGTTCGGGATACCTCCTTGATCATAGAAATTAATGACATCTAAAAGTGTTCTTTCACTTCCATCGTGTATGTAGGGGGCAGTCCTTGCGATCTCGCGCAATGTAGGAGTCTTGAAGGCTCCTCGATCCAAATCATCCTGCGTAAAATCGTATAGACCCAAATCAGGATTTTCCTTGTCCATCCCTACACCGATATTCCGGTAATTTTCATCTGTGAAATTGAATCCAACATGACAGGTGACGCAATCAGCCTTATTCTCGAAAAGGTCGAGACCTCTCTTAGCAGATTCTGAAAGCGCCTCATCGTCTCCTGCTTTAAAACGGTCAAACGGTGAGTTTCCGGGGAGAGCACAGTCCGCTCAAAAGACGCAATCGCCTTCGCTATACCGTCCGATGAAACCCCTGTCCCGAACACGCTTTCGAACTTCTTTCTATATCCTTCGATAGCATTGAGCTTCTCTACCACAACCTCGAGGGTGTTGCCCATCTCTATGGGATTTTGTATTGGCCCAAGAGCTTGCGCCTCTAAATCTTCCGCACGACCATCCCAGAACTGTTCGACACTAAAGAGCCGATTGACAACTGTAGGTACACTCCGGCCTCCCTTCTGTCCGTTGATACCAATAGACACTGACATACCATCAGTAAAACCGAACTTCGGATGGTGGCACGAAGCACATGAGACCGTATTATCGGCAGATAACCGCTTATCAAAATAAAGCATTCTTCCGAGTTCGATCTTCTCAGCGGTGAGGGGGTTGTCTTCGGGGATGTACTGGAATTCGGGATCAAGACCTAAAGGGATACCAAGTGCTATATTCTCAGCCATCATAGGTCTGTCTTCAGGCATGTTCCGCAACTCCTTCTCAAGCCCTGAAGGAGTTTCGAGCGCTTTCTCTCCCGGAGGAGGGGGCTTCATGCATTGAAAGCCTAAAGTCAGTATAGTCAGAATCAAGATCCAAGATATCGTGTAAGGAGTAAAGGGTTGTCTTATAATGTTTATCCTTTCATGTTATATTTGCCTGAAAGCTAAAAGGTCAATAAAAAAATAATGTCTATTATTTTTATAGACAAGTTAAATATAAATATATGATTGATTAATGAATAGGTAATGATTAGGGAGTGCTGACCAGCGCGCAATAGCTCTACGCGCAACTATATTATATATTAAGCATAATATTTGCTCAACATCTCATAGATGTACGAGTTCTGAGACACTAAAAATATGTATCATAAACGTTCGTTTATTTAACAGTTCGCCCCGTGTCTCGAAAGCTAATTATCAAAAGCTCTCGATTTCATGAGTTTTGGATAGCTAAAAGGTGTGTTATTAGTGGGTTTTATGAGACAGATGTAAACATGCGTACCGGCACAATTTTTAGATTAAGGTCATGGCATTTACAGCATATAATTATGCAAAACCACCGTCGATAATTACAACATGGTGGTCGTCTTCAGCCTCGTGTCACAAAGCGTATCCAACCCCTCTTTCGCGCTACGATCTTGTAAACCCATTCCCAGATTGGATCAAAAGCGCGGGTGTGGTTGTAAATCCAGATTAATGCTCTCAGCGGCGACTTGGTATGTTCAATTACCTTGAAAACTGCTGCAGCGCCGCCGTAAACCCTGCCTTCAGGATATATTAATTTGATTTCTTTTTTGAATTCTTCGATGGAAGTATGTCGGTAGTTATCGGAGATTTCATTGTATGGGACAAAGTCAATTTGTTCTCCGGTTTTTTCGTACCATTTTGAAGCCAATCTTCTGCAGAATCCACATTCGCCGTCAAAAACGAGCAGCGGTTTCTGTGGAACTTTCGTTAACCAGGGCAGTGTTAATTTCGATTTCAACTTATTCATTTTGAAGTTATCACCATTATCAGATTCGAGTTAATTCAAACTCATTTGGTAATACCTACCGTCATGGTATGACAAGAACATTTGGCTAAGCATCGGATGCTCTATCTTCTTACCCGTACGGTCGAATTCGAGATTTTCTTCGGCTACGTAGGTCTCGCTGCCCCCATCAACAAGTACATTATACCACGGTTGCCGTCGGTCCGGCTGTGTCCTGTTGCGGTAATACCATTCGTCAACCGCTTTACATGATCCATCGGCGTGAAATATCACACCGTAATAATCGTACCGTTTATGATGGACTACATGTCCTATTTTAAATTTATACGCCATCGATATTTGCTAACAAAATCGGCGGAATTCAATTAAATCACTATTTACTGCTGCTCCGCTATATTGCCTCCTCTCTTTGGGTGACTCACTATGTTACACATTACGCCTTTAGATTGCATCAAATATTTCATAGATCCATAATTTTCAAGATACTAAAAAAACGTGTATCATAAACGGCGGTATTATGAGAGAAAAAAGCGCCGTCTCGAAAGCTAGTTATCATATGCTCTCGTTTTGGTGAGTTTTCGACGGTTGGAAGATCTGTCCGAATCTACGTTACGGGTCAACCATTGGGGGCAGGGTCACTTCTATCTATCAATTAAAAAATTGTTCGATCTCATCGCTCAGCCCTAAATATTCCCATCGCAAGAGAGCGATCGGCACATTCCCATTCACCATCAAATAATCATGGATTTTGCGAAGATCAAAATTCTCTCCCTTCATGATCTTGGCATCACTTAAAAACTTCATTATTTGTAATTTGCCAATCTGATAAGAGATCGCCTGACCGGGATTGTATGCAAAAAACCCCGCTTCGTCTATTGCTGTCTCTTTATCTAAAGGCACTTTCTTCTCCAAATACTCTCCGGCTTCTTCAATATCAAATTCTCCCACTGCGAGACGAATGTCTACTTCAACCCTTAATGCCCTTAGCCTCATATAACTATAGATTATCTCCCTGCTCCGGGGGCTATCATCGAAAAGTCCAAATTGTAGCATCATCTCCTCTACGTAAAAACCGATACCTTCATTCGCTCCTGAATCGATGAACCGTCTCCGAATTGGATCCGGATTGCTCCAGGAGAGTGCCATCTGAAAATAATGTCCCGGTATTCCTTCATGAATGATAATCGCTCTTGGATCCTGCGCCATTGATAAGCTGAAATAAGGCAGGTCAGGCGAAGGATTCTTGATATATTTCACCGCATTTTCCTCTAATCGTGATTCTGAGGTAAGATCATCCATTACTCCCATATACGATAGAGGCGCCAAATGAGCCGGGGTCTTCACATTGATATAATGGGATAAGGATTCAGGAACTGTCATTATATCCTTCTCTTCAAGAAATAATCTTATATTCTCTTCCTCTAATATTGCTTGTGATATCTGTTCTTCGGCATTAGCGAACAATGTCGGTTCAGGTAGATCAGCATTTCTTAATTGTTCAAATTCTTCTAATATCACCGAACGGTTCCATTCTAACTCTCCTTGCTCTAGTAACTCCTCCGGAGAATATGGGATCAAAGCAATATTTTCTAAAAAGTATTCATAGCCCTCCCTGCCTACGCTAAAATCATTTGTCATATCGGGATATTTCATTTTTAACCATACTGCATAATCCTCTAACGCTTTGATGGCATTCCCACTCGCATGACCTAATTCATCGTGTAAGCTTTCCGGGAATAATGGCTTTAAAGCATCGTTTGTAGCTTCCAACTTTTTCCTGATGTTCTCAAGATTTCCGAGAGCAATATCAGTGAATGACGTAATCGGTTCAGTTAAGTTGATTTTGGCGTCTTCAACTGTTTGTGAAAAAGAATTTAATATGGCAATGATATGTGTAGCTCTTGTTTCCGTCATCGGTGTACTTATCAACAGTAATTCAAACAGTGCGCCTAATGTCTGTTGAATGTAAAAATCGGGATTGCGACTTGGAGCATTCAGCACAGTGAATTCCCAGTTTACCCTTTCCATCGCGGACCTTAATATTAAATAATCCACCGAATCTGAGACCTGCCAATTTTGTTTTGGAATATCCTCAAGTCTGATTATGAACTCTTTATACTTTGTTTTGATCTCTAAAATCGCTTCCTGTGAATATTCAGGGACCCAATTGTCAGAACGCTCAACTCGAGGGATATCATCGCTTGTCGCAGGCTGAGTCAGAGAGCGCCAATTGAAAAATTCTGACGCAAGTAATTGGAGATCTGTGTTCAGTCGATTGCCATCCGCATTTGAAACTTTTATTTTGGATGAGTCCGTCGAATCATTTGAACCACATTGGACAAAAAATATGAATGACGAAAGAATTATGACCAAGCTTCCAAAATTAAATTTATTAAAATACAAGGGAATCCCCATTGGTTATATAGTTGATCAATAATGGCGTTACATTAGTAAAATAACTTAGGCTTAATAGCATGGCTTCACAAGCGAAATAATTACCAATTTAATACTTATTATATGTTTTAATATACATTTTTCAGATACGAAAAACATGTTTCACAAACGTTCGTTTATAAGACAAAAAACCAGTGTCTCAAAAGCTAAATGTCAGAAATTCTCGTTTTCATGAGTTTTGGCGCTGCGAACTGGTGTGTCATAACCTACGTTTATGGGACAGGCATAAACATTCAATTTATATTGAATTATTTTTTGTAAATGACTATTTTACTCACCAAAGTTAGAGGCAATATCAATAAAATGCGTCTTATAATAATCTTATATTAATAGTAGTTATGTCTTTAAGTCATTTAAAAAATAAAGGAGAAGTCTGAAATGACAAAAATCCCTAAGTTAATCGCAACCACAATAATATTTATCTTCGTTCTGTCTTTATTAGGGTGTTCAACTGAAAAATTCTCGCAGGACAAAGCTTCTAAAATTGATGAATTAATGACGACCTTTTCTGAGAATGGTCAATTCAATGGGTCGGTACTGGTTGCTGAAGAAGGGAAAGTGATCTATAAAAAGGGATTCGGCTTTGCAAACATGGCATGGAATATTCCGAATAAATCAAATACAAAATTCAGAATCGGTTCGATCACGAAGCAATTTACTTCCATGCTGATTATGCAATTAGTTGAAGAAGGAAAGATCGATCTAGACGGAAAACTAACCGATTACCTGCCCGAATATCGCAAAGATACAGGTGAGAAGATAACCATTCATCATTTATTAACCCACACTTCGGGTATTCCATCTTATTTAGGGCTCCCCGGATTCTGGTCAGATTCCACCCGTAACCACTATCAAATTGATTATATGGTCAAAAACTTCCATAGCGGGGATTTGGAATTTGAGCCCGGATCAAAATATAAATATATTGGTACGGGTTATTTTTTGTTGGCTGTTCTTATCGAAAAAGTAACCGGTAAATCATTTGAAGAAAATTTACAGGAAAGAATCCTTAAGCCATTACAGATGAATAATTCGGGTGTAGATAGAAATGAAGTAATTCTTAAAAACAGGGCCGCTGGCTACATGAAGCGTTTAACCGGATTGGTGAATGACCCCTATTTTTATATGCCAAACGCCTTAGGAGCGGGCAATATGTATTCTACGGTGGAAGATCTATACTTATGGGATCGGGCTTTATATTCTGAAAAATTACTTTCAAAAAAATACGAAGATATCATGATTACACCTTTTCTTAATAACTATGCTTATGGCTGGAGTATTCACAATGTTGCACTTGGTGAATCTAATGATAGTGTGCAAGTTATTTCGCACATTGGAGGCCTTAACGGATTTAGCACAATCATATTTCGGCTTATTAAAAATAAGCATTTGATTGTGCTCTTTAGCAATACTGGAAGTACAAACCTTGGTGAAGTGAGGCAAGCGATAACGAATATTTTACATGATAGGCCCTATAAGTTACCCAAAAAATCGATCGCAGAGCTGCTTGGCAAAACTATATTAAACAGAGATGTTGAAAGCGCCATAAAACAATATCACGATTTGAAAGTTAATCAACAGGACGAATATAATTTTGCAGAGAGTGAATTAAATAATTTAGGCTACCAGCTTCTTGGAATTGAGAAGGTCAAAGAAGCGATTGAGATATTCAAACTTAATGTCGAGGAATTCCCCGAGGCATCAAATGCCTATGACAGTTTAGGAGAGGCATATCTGATTAGTGGTGATAAAGTGCTCTCTGATAAATACTACGCGAAATCATTAGAGTTAAGTCATTAGGATACAGATCCAATTTCAACGTTGAATAAGATAAACGAAATTGAATAGAAGTATTTCATATCTCTTATAAACGTACGAGTATTAAGACACTAAAAATGTGTCTCGCAAACCGTCGTTTTCGGGACATTCCCATAAACGTTCCAAAATCAAAGTCCCAAGATTATTGCATTTAACGAGTTTTGGTACTGCGAAATAGTGTGTCATAACTGATGTTAATGGGACTGTGCTACTTCATCTTGAAAAATATCTTCTATTGACATCTCAAACAATCGAGCTGCTTTGAATGCCAGAGGTAAACTGGGATCGAATTTTCCTTTCTCAATGGCATTAATCGTCTGCCGTGATACCTCTAGCGCAGCAGCCAGGTCAGCTTGGGTCCAATCCCTTTCTGCACGAAGTACCTTTAAGCGATTTTTCATCGGTATCGCACCTGGCCGACGATAATTCCGACCACATAGGTAAAGACCATGAGTAAAATAATGTCTGATATTTCTGCATCTAATATGAATTTTGCGGTTACCAGTAGTGAATAGCTAAAGCTACCTACTAAACCAATACCCATTGATAGTGCCAGAGAATCAAGTTGGATTTTTCGCTGAAGCTCATCCAGTTCTTTCAAGAATCGCATAAACACCACTATCATTCCAATACCTATTCCCGCGTTGATGACGATTGCGAGAATTGATATTACTTCAGATGAATACCACTCGTATAATTCAGCTTTGTCAGCCAATACCATCGTCAAGCTCCATACGAATACCCATCCAATAAGACGAATATGATTTTTTTTTGTGTGAGCCGTCCAATCATACAAATCTTTCTTTAGTTTTTCCATAAATATAGTTCCTTTGTCATATTATATAGTTTACTTGTCATATAGTTTATATTACTTTCCTTATTGTCAAGTGTTATTTACATATTGAATATACGCCATCAAATTTTATTTGTTTCATTAATATTTTAAGAAGCACTGATTAAAGCAAAATGTGTCTCAAAAACCTAGGTTTATAAGACAAAAAACCACTGTCTCAAAAGCTAATTGTCGGAATCTGGCGTTTTTGTGAGTTTGACATTGCCAAATGGTGTGTCATAACTGACGTTTATTGGACAGTACTATTTTAGGAATAGCATCTTGCACCTATTGATGAAATCTGCTCTCTGAAGCTTAACAATAACATAGCGACTAGTACAACTTTTGGGGGCAAGGTCAGTGAGTGGCCTAGTTGTGCAGTTTTTCCATAATCACCCTCTTGGGATATTATCACAGTTAGCTTTTCTTGTAGTTTGAAATGTTTTCCTTGTGACTCAATGTATAAATTGTAATCTTCGGGTGTTAGTAGAATAACAATCGACTTACTTGTTATGTGTCTTTAGTTAGCTACAACTAAAAGGAAAACAATGATAACGATTCAAGATATATTTAAAGCAAAAAAAAGAATCTCACCTTATATTATTGAAACTCCATTAGAGTATTCGAAACCCTTATCAGACGAAATAGGTAGTGATATATTTTTAAAATTAGAAAATTTACAAGTTTCAGGAAGCTTTAAACCTAGAGGAGGTCTAAATAAGATTCTTAAAATAAGAGAGACTAATCCTAATGCTGAATTTGTAGCACCAACAGCAGGCGGACACGGTGTAGGATTATCATATTCAGCAAAGGTATTAAATGC
>JADFMS010000003.1:62914-63468 GCA_022563775.1 Fidelibacterota bacterium
ATATTAATGCCCGAAAATGCTGATTCTGACAGACTAAATGATATAAGAAATAACGGGGCATCGATACAGATTTTTAAATCGGTGCCGGAAGCAACATCAGAAGCTAAAAAGTTAGAAAAAGAAAAAGGCTATATATTTGTTTCAGCCTATAATGATATTGAAATGATAGAAGGAGGTGGAACTATTGGGATAGAATTGTTGAGTCAAATTCCAGATATAGATTGTATAGTGTGTGGTGTTGGCGGTGGTGGATATTTGGCTGGCATTGGAATTGTTTTGAAGACCATAAATCCTGAAATAAAAATTTATGGAGTGCAGCAAGAAAATGCGCCGTTTTTAGCGACCTGGTTTAAGACAAAAAAATATCCCACGAACTTTAAACTGAAACCATCGATAGCAGAAGGGATTGGTGCAGAGATAGAAGAAGACTCAATTACTTGGAATTATATAAACGAATTTGTTCAGGACTTCATAGTTGTAAGCGAAGATGAAATTAAAGATACTCTTAAATGGACAATAAAAAATCACAAACATTATGTAGAACCATCCGGAAT
>JADFMS010000031.1 GCA_022563775.1 Fidelibacterota bacterium
ATGCCATATCGAGGCGGGTCTCGGAAGCCGTAACCTGAGTATGCCGGAGGAATATAATAGAATAATAACCGACAGATTGTCTGAACTTTTATTTACGCCCACCGAAGAGGATACGCAGAACCTTTTGGACGAAAATATTGATGGAAACAGGATATTTATGGTTGGAAATATAATGATAGACAGCTTGCTTCTTAACGTTGAGAAAGCATCAAGCAGGGAAGCAATTTTACACAATTTGAAAGTAGAAAAGCAGAAATACGCCCTTATAACGCTTCATAGACCTGAATGTGTTGATATTTTCGAATTGTTTCATGAAGTCTTGAACGCCTTTGAAAGAATTCAGAAGGATATTACCTTAGTTTGGCCGCTGCATCCCCGAACAAAGAAAACTATAAAAGAATTTAATTTGCAAAAAAAAATTGACGGGATGCAGAACCTGAAAATTATTGAGCCTGTTGGGTATCTCGACATGCTTGTGTTGATGAAAAACTCATCTTTTGTAATGACAGATTCCGGTGGCTTACAGGAAGAGACGACCGTACTGGGAATTCCTTGTTTGACTTTAAGGAATGAAACGGAACGTCCTATTACCGTGACGATCGGAACCAATAAAGTAGTTGGAACGGATTCTGCAGTCATAATCAGTTCCGCCGAAAAATTAATCTCAGGCGATAAGGTGGAAGGCAATATTCCCCCCCTCTGGGATGGTAAGACGGCAAAACGGATTGTTGATAAAATTATGGAATGGCACCATATGGAGCATTAATAGTATAGGTTAAATTTGGATTCACCTTTTAGAAATAGAATAGATAAGATTTACTCTGATGCCAGAACAACCCGGAAACGCTGGAAAATAACGAAGAAGTTTTTAGCTGTGGTTCCCAACGCAAAATCCGGTTTGGATTTAGGTGACAGAACATCTTTTACGGAAGAATTGGAAATTATTTTTGACTGCCCGTTCATAAATTCCGATATCGACCTTGATACGGGGAGTATTGAGGGAAATTACGATATAATAACAGCTTTCGAGGTTATAGAGCATTTATTCAATCCTCTTCATTGTTTATTAGAAGTACATAAATCTCTCAATCCTGATGGCAGGTTATATCTTTCAACACCGAAGAGTAAGCCGAAGTTCTTGAGTAGTCCCGAACATTTTCACGAAATGTCTGAACGTTCGTTAGAAGCGCTGATTGACCGCGCAAAATTCAAAGTTATTAGAAAGATTAGCTTCAGAGTTCACAGCTTTTGGTTTTATTTTACGGGAATACGACCTCTGCTGCGATCTATTTTTGATAGACACCGGTTATTTGAACTTATTCCTGTTGATCGTGAATGAATGATTCGAGAATTTTCCTGAAATCTCCGGATATTTTTTTCCAGTCGTAATTACTTGCAACCCCCTTTAGGTACTTAAAATTGAATTTATTCCCTCTATGAAGCTCTTTGCCATGTTATCGATGGTTAAATGTTTGATCGAATCCCATGCCCCCGAACGGAGCTGCTTCAATTTTGCGTCGTTCAATAAAAGTTCTTCAATTTTATTCGCAAAATCTTCATTTGTGGTGTCCCTTGGCATGATGACTGAATTATGTTCATTTAGGTATTCGAATTCCGGACCATGGCTGTCCGAATCTATTACCAGCGCAGGTAAATTGAAACAGAGGGAATGAAGCGGACCCAATCCTACATCCCCTGGATAGACAAATAAATCGCTGGCAATATAATGTTGTGAAAGATGATCCGTCTCTGTCAAAACCCCATGATATGCAACAGATTCGCTGCCAAATGTATCAATTAAATGTCTTACTATAGAATCATCTCCTCCACCAATTATACTTAAGTGATAAGATGCATCCTTCTTTTTTAAACGATTAAAAGATTCCGCCAGAAAATCCAGTCTCTTTGCTGTGTTCAATCGACCAACAAAGAGGAGAGATTTTTTGTCTGAAAGGTTAAACGATTCGCGTAACTCATCCCTTCGTGATTGAAGGTTATTAAATGAGCGTCGCTTTTCATTAATGTCGATTGTATTGCTTAAAACGAATAATTTTTCATTGTCAAGTCCCTGTTCGTGTAAATATTCTTTTACGCCTGCTGTATAGGTAAAAACACCCTTTGAGCGTTTGGAAGCCCAGAGAAGAAAATTTTCTCTGAGATTTCGCATACCGTGGAGATTTCCCTTTGAAAAGTTATGGCGATGCCACCATACAGCTACCGATTTCCCGAATATGGCATAAAGAAATCCTATTAGATATGAAATGTTATTAATGGTGTTTCCGATTATTATCAGATCGTATTTCCATGCTCTCAAAATAAAGGATTGATAAGTAATTGATCGATTGAAAAATTGTCTATTGTAAGTAGTTGCTTTTTCAATCTGAAAATTGAAATCTTCAGCAACTACCGATTCTTTAAAAAATTTATCGTGAGCTAATTTATCATCGTCAAAAATAACTGAAAACTCCCACTCTTTTGGTTTCAATTCTTCCATTTTTTGATATAAAGCTACTCGATAGTGGGGTATAGTTGATTGATGGGCTATCAATACCTTTTTTATTTTTTCTTTCAAAATGTCTTAATTAAAATAGCCGTAATATTTCATTAAGTCTCCGGATATACGCATAAAACTTTCGTTTATGTTCCAGCTGTGATACGCTAAACAAAACATTTATATCGTTCCAATCCAATCTATTAAGAAATCCTTTCTCAATTAGCCCAATACTCTTTTTAAATGCCATATAGGCTTATATTATCAGGCTCTTTTTGAATAGCCGGCAATACCATAAATTTCACTCTCCGGGAAAGATATCTATTATTTTACGACATATATATATTAAATTCATATTATAAAATTAAATGCCTCCTTACCGGAAACATATCATTTTTCTTCACATCCCAAAAACCGGGGGAACAACCCTGCGGGACATTTTTCACCGTCAATATAAAAAAGATGAGTCGATCCTGACTCAAAGACTAATTGAATCGGAGAATATAATTAAAGGGCTTAAAGACGAAGAAAAAAATCGAATTTTAATGATACAGGGACATATGAAATTTGGACTGCATAAGCACTTTAATAATCAGTTCAAATATTTTACGATGATGCGTGAGCCGGTTAAGCGTGTTTTATCACAATATACTTATCTTCTCAGCCTGAAAAATAAGCCTTTTGATCAAAGTACGGATTCCGGAGAAATGACCATTCGGGAATACTACGATAGCGGCGTCAGTCCTCAATTAACGAACGGGCAAACCCAGTTGATTTCGGGGATTCTTATTGATAATGACAGCGGCGAAATTTCATCGAACAGAATTCTCGAAAAGGCAAAACAGAATTTAGAAAAACATTTTCTTCTTGTCGGACTCACCGAGAGATTCAATGAAACACTCCTTCTTTTAAAACGGGAGCTCGGTTGGAAAACCCCCTATTATTCAAGAGCAAATGTTACGAAGAAAAAACAGGGACGGGGTGATATCAGAGAAGATGACATTGAGTTTGTTAAGGAAAAAAATCATCTGGATATACAGCTTTACGACTTCGCCACGGGGCTTTTTAATGAAAAATTGAATGATATAAATCAAGGATTTCAGGACCAATTGAAAAGGTTCAACAGAAATAATAAATTCCGCGCGGCGTTTTATACGATGCCGAGACTTAAGAGAAAAATCAAAAGAATTTTCAAATCTGTGAAATGATCGAAGAGTCTTTTTTATTGGAATAATGAGCGGCAGGCAATAGTTTTACACTGTTACCGCACGGCACTGAAATAGAAATCACAATTGTAAAACAGGATGTCAGATGAGGGATAGAATACTCTTAATTTTAAGGAGAGTTCTGTCAAGCCCGTACTTTATAGGCGGAGCCTTTCTGTTTGCGTTACATTTCTTTCTCTTTTTCGAGAGCTATACGGAGAATAAGGTCTTTGTCTCTCCTGATGCAATATCCTCCATAAATACCAAGGCTCCATTGAGAGAATACCACGAGACTACCGGAGAATACCCTTTCTGGAACCCGTATATATTCAGCGGTATGCCCGCGTACGAAAGTCTTAGTTATAATCGATTCATTTATCTTCCGGGTGAGATACTTGTAAGAATCAAGGATGCTCTCAATCTTCCAAAGATGTTCAATTTCTTCGTACACGTGTTTATGGCGGGTTTTTTTACATTTCTCTTCTTAAAAAGAAGGGGCGTATCCCAAACAGCTTCCCTGTTCGGCGGTGTCATATACATGATGAACCCCTATCTGATCACGATGATTGTTTACGGGCATGGCTCGCAGGCATTTTCGTCAGCGTATATACCGCTGGCGTTTTTCGCCGTGTCGGAATTGTGGTCCAAACCTACCGTGGGAAATCTCGGATTCACTGCGGCTGCGATTGGTTTTCAGCTCCAGAGCCGGCATATACAAATAGTATATTACACGTGGATGCTCATAGGATTTTACCTGCTCTATGCACTGGTAATCGAACTGAGAGACAAGGAAAATAAGAAAATTATCGGTAAAAAAATTGTGTACGTGGTCGGCGCGTTGGCTCTTGCGTTCACACTTGCGGCTGTTCTTTATCTGCCCGTCCATTCTTACACCGACTGGTCAACACGAGGCGCGGGCGCCGGGGGAGGCGTCGGATTTGAGTACGCAACACAGTGGTCATTCAGTCCGGGAGAGATGATGACGTTTCTCTTTCCCTCTTTCTATGGCTTCGGCGGCGCAACATACTGGGGGAGCATGCCTTTCACCGACTATCCTAACTACATGGGAATACTGGCTTTATTCCTTGCTATATATGCGCTTGTCAGAAATAGGTCGAGGCTGAACCTGTTTCTGGGTATCGTAATAGTGTTGGCGCTGCTGATCTCGTTCGGAAGGCATTTCTCGATCTTCTACTCGTTGTTTTACGAGTTCCTGCCCTTTTTCAACAAGTTTCGCGTCCCTGCCATGATACTGATCCTCGTGCAGTTCTCTGTTTCTATTCTTGCCGCTTATGGGCTTGAAGCTCTGTTTTCCGACACGGGATCAATAAAGAAGAAAGATAAGAAAAACCCGGCGGAGAAGTATTTTCTGTACGGTATAGCTGCCACCATCGGAACGGCAGTTTTACTGACACTACTGCAAAGCCCTATAAAGACTGCCTTTTTGGGAATCGGAAGAGCTTTCAGGGGAGCGACGCCGCAGCAACTGATTGCGATCAACACTCAAAGGTTCGATCTGTTTTTCGCCGATTTTTGGATCTTCGTTCTGCTTCTCCTTGCGTTATTGGGCACAGCGTATTACAGGACAAAATACGGAAGTAAACCGGTCATTCTCGGTATCGCGGTGCTCGGTCTGACAATGGTCGATCTGGGACGGGTAGACAGGAAAATAACCGGCGGGATGGGTAAAAAACACGCGTCGTTTTTAGAAAGCTCCTCAAGAAAGAGTCCACTGACGAAATTCTTCTCCGATGAGCTTGAGAAAGGAGACCGATTCAGGGTATTCCCGGTTCTGAACCTCTTTTCCTCAAAAGATTTTGCGGCGCAAGGAATAGAAAGTATAGGCGGGTATCACGCCGCTAAATTGGGCGTGTATCAATCTTTTCTTAATTTCACTTCGCTCGATAAATCGTTTATCCAAAAATATTACAAGATAGAACAGAATTCGGGTCAAACCGTATTACGCGAGCCGGGTGAACTCAACGCCCGATCGACAGGGCGAGACCTGGCATTTTTGGCTATGCTGAACGTAAAATATATCGTCAGCCCGTATCCGATGAACGAACCGAAGTTCAGACTCGTAAAGCAGTATCGGCAGCAGGAGAGCGGATTTAATTTTCCGGTTTCCCTCTATGAATTCAGTGAAACATTGCCGAGGGCGTGGCTTGTTAACAGAGCGCTCGTGTTCGAATCGGAAGAAGAAGTCATAAATAATATGAGGACGGGCCGAATAAGTCCGTCTGAGGAAGCATTGGTCTCTTTCCAGCCGGATCCGCCTCTTGATTCCAGCGCTGAAGGGAGCGTGGAGGTAAATAAATATACTCTGAACGAGATTGAATTAACTGTTGAGACATCGGGCAATATGATGCTTGTTCTGTCCGAAATATATTATCCTGCCGGATGGAACGCATTTTTAGATGATATGCCTGTTGAAATCAAACGAGTAGATAATATTTTGCGGGCTGTCGAAATTCCCGCAGGACAACATCGAGTCCGCATGAAAGCGCAACCGCCGAATTTCACACTTGGGTTGGTTCTAACGTCGATGGGATATCTGGTTTTGGTGGGGATTATCAGCCGTAAATTTGTAAAGAAAAAGAGGCAATAAGGAAATGCCGCTGAGCCTCAAGTACCGTTCATTTTACAATCTCAAAGCATCGTTGTTCGTAATTGCCATTATTTTGATAGGGGGTCTGCTTTATTACTCACAACACATAACGAATAAGCTCAGACAGGAATCAAGAGAGACGGTAACATTCTATGCCGAGGTCTATGCGAAGTTCGCATCTCAAGATGAGGTAGAGGATTTCAGTTTCTTTTTTGAGGAAATCATTGGAAGAATAACGTTTCCGGTCATAATCTCAAGCTTTGATGGTACGCCTTCCGCCTGGAAAAATCTAAAATTCGATTCGCAGGATAAGGACAATCAAACAGTTAGTGAGATCAAGAAACTAATGGAGGAGATGGACTCCCTAAATGAGCCTATCAGTTTGAGTTACAGAGAGCCCGGGTCAGGGCTGGAAATCGTAATCGCAGTTTTGCATTACGGAGATTCAAAATTGATAACTCAACTCAAATGGCTGCCCTTCATTGAGATAGCTGTTGCTACCCTGTTTATCCTGCTTGGATTTGCGGGATTTCAATTTATCAGGAGGTCGGAAAGACAGCTAATATGGGTGGGAATGGCAAAGGAAACGGCTCACCAGCTCGGTACACCGCTTTCCTCGTTGTTGGGCTGGTTAGAATTACTTGAGAACGCTGATAAAGACAAGACTTCAAAACTGCTTTCTGAGATGAAAGTCGACGTGAAGCGGTTGAATAGGATAGCAAACCGGTTTTCTCAAATCGGGACGGGGGGTGGTTTAAAGCGGTCAAATCTGAATGAAGTTATCGAAAGGGTGGTGGCATATCTCAAAAAAAGACTTCCGCAAAAGGGGAAAACGATAGAGTTGACGGCTAATCTTGAGAATATTCCGGAGATTCCACTCAACGTAGATTTATTCGAGTGGGCGCTTGAAAACATTATCAAAAACAGCGCGGACGCCATATTGCGAGATAATGGCAAAATTGAGATATTTTCATCATTCAACGACAAAACCGGGAAGGTGGAGATAACCGTTAAGGACAATGGTGTCGGTATTCAAGGACGATTCAGAAAAGAAATATTTAAGCCCGGTTACAGCACGAAATCAAAGGGATGGGGACTCGGTCTAAGTCTTGCAAAACGGATAATTGAAGAATATCACGGGGGTGAACTGTCTCTAAAAGAATCGAAACAGGACGAAGGAACGACGATGCAGATAATTCTTTCTTCAAAGTGAGTTTAAGAGTACCGGAGTAAATATTTTGTTTGATGCTTGATGTAGGGTATGAATAATCCTGATATTTTAGTGAGGGCTTTTAAAAAAAGTTTGGCTGCCGATCTTTGCCGGGATCGATCAGCAGCCAAGGGAGCGTGAAAAGAAAATTAATGCGATCTTTTCCTTTTCTATAGAGTAGGACGTAAAATCCCCTCAAAAGGTTGCACCTTTTTTACCCGAGCTTACCGATTTCTTCCCTGATTACGCTTGACTTTTTAATACCCTTAGAGTAACATCTTGCGTATTTTTAAAAAAGGATGATATGCTGACACTATTGATATTGATGGGTCAAACGCAAAATGGCGGAGAAGGATCCGGTATTTTCGGCTTGCTTCCATTTATGCTGATTTTCGTAATATTCTATCTTCTCCTTATCAGACCTCAGATGAAACAACAGAAAAAGAAACAGGCTATGGTAAAATCATTGAAGAAGGGAGATAAGGTTGTCACTGTCGGGGGCCTACACGGTACTATTGAAGGTGTTAAGGATAAGGACGAAGTGCTCATATTGAAAGTGGCTGATAACGTTAAAGTTCGGGTTTCGAGAAGCGCTATAGCATCCCAGCTCGATAAATAGGTTTTTATTTGAGCCAGCTCGGTCTGAAATATTACGGAGATCCTATCTTACGGAAGGAGACCGATTCTGTCAAGGAATTCGATCACAGCCTCGAACTGTTTGCGCAGGAAATGATTGAAACGATGCGTACGAACGACGGGGTAGGTTTAGCCGGGCCCCAGGTAGGCGACTTACGCAGCCTTATTGTAATCGATGTCAGCAGCGACGAAGATGAAGAACCGGCAGAACCGTTGATACTGGTCAATCCGGATATTAAAGAGCTCTCGGGAAGCTGTGTGATGGAAGAGGGATGTTTGAGCATACCGGATGTGAGAGTCGAAATAGAGAGACCTGAAGAGATCAGGATCAAGTTTCAGGACGTCAAGGGAGTAAAAAAGGACCTTAAATGTGATGGGATTCTTGCGAGAGTCATTCAGCACGAGGTCGATCATCTGAGAGGCAGACTTATGATTGACTACCTGAGCCCTGTCAAACGCGATCTGCTCAAATCAAAACTTCAGAAGATTTCGCGCGGGGATATTTCTGTGGGGGTCTAAACGGTTGAACTCTTCATGTTCAACGATTTAAAATGAATATTATTTTTATGGGAACGCCCGATTTCGCTGTTCCCAGCCTTTTAAAGTTAGCGAAGAGCGGGTATAAACCGGTTGCCGTAGTTACCGGAGCTGATAAAAAACGCGGTAGAGGACAAAAGCTGATCCCGACTCCGGTCAAGAGTGCGGCTGCCGACATGGGAATTCCTATTTTGGAGCCGAAAAGCCTCAAGGACTCCTCCTTTATCAGAGAAATCGCATCACTCGACGTAGAACTATCATGCGTTGTGGCATTCAGAATACTTCCCGACGAGCTTATAAGTATTCCTAAAAGAGGCACGGTAAATCTTCACGCTTCGCTGTTGCCACTTTATCGCGGTGCCGCGCCCATACAACGCGCAATAATGGCGGGCGAAAAGATTACCGGCGCCACGACGTTTTTTATCCGACGGGAAGTAGATACGGGAAATATTCTACTTCAGAAATCTCTCCCTTTAGCTGAAAACGAAGATTTCGGGTCGCTCCATGACAGGCTTGCTGAACTTGGCGCTGATCTGCTGTTGAAGACGATTGAAGGAATAAAATCGGGAAAATTGAAAGAAATCCCTCAGGATGATGCAAAAGCGACGAATGCCCCGAAGATCAAATCAGATGACCTTAAAATAAATTGGGATAACTCAGCCGGCAGGATACACGATCAGGTTAGAGGGCTTTCGCCTTTTCCGGGCGTTTCGGCACGGGTCAACAACATGGTAATAAAAATTTTCAAAACTGAGATAAGCGATGAAACAGTCAAGGAGTATTCACCGGGAGAGATTAGTAGAATAACCGGTAGTTATTTCACCGTTGCTACCGGCGATGGGAGTCTGAAAGTTCTCGAACTTCAGCGTCAGGGTAAAAGAAGAATGGAGACGTCGGAATTTCTCAGGGGAGTTGATCTATCTACCGGGGACACTCTTACTTAAAATGATAACATGACGACTGAGATGTTAAGTCAGAAGAGAGTCAAACGACCTGACGACGGGAATGTTCGCAAATTAGCGCTCGATTTATTGCTGCGGTCAAAAAAAACCGGGAAGTATATCGATCGACTTCTGAGCGATGCTCTCGGCAGGTCGGATATCCCCTCTCGCGATAAAAAATTTCTAATGGAGTTGGTAAAAGGCGTGACTCGAATGCAGGGGTTATTGAATTACTATTTGGTGGAATTGTCTGACGGCAGGGTAACGAATCTTCCGCTCCCTATAAAGTATATCATATTTATTGGAATGTACCAGCTGATATACATGGATTCCGTTCCGCCGTATGCGGCGTTGAATGAATCGGTGGAGCTTTCCAAGCGGTTAAAAGATCAGAAGATGGCGGGACTTGTCAATGCGCTATTAAGAAATTTTCAAAGGAGGAAGGAAGAAATAGATGAGAAAATCGGCTCGCTTCCCACGGACGAACGTCTCTCTGTCAAATATTCACATCCTGCATGGGTGATTGGAAGGTGGTTGAGCAGGTTCGGATTGAGCGATACGGAAGAGCTCTGTTCTTTTAACAATTCCGTACCGGTGATAACTGTCAGGAAGAACATGTTGCGTAGCGAACATCCCCGGCTCGACTCCGCTCTGCATGATGAGAATCAAAAGATAGCAGTGTCAAACTACGCGAAAACATACTATACGCTCCCCAAAGGATTTGATATTTCGAGCTGGGATGCAATAAAAGAAGGAGAGGTTACCGTTCAGGATGTGAGCGCCGGACTCTCTGTGCTCCTGCTTGATCCTCAACCGGGAGAGACGGTGATCGACATGTGTGCGGCGCCGGGAGGGAAGACAGGAGCAATCGCCGAACAGATGAAGGACGAAGGGAGGATTATTGCCGTCGATTCCGATAAGTACCGCCTTTCCTTAGTAGAAAAGCAGGCGGAAAGGCTTAAATTGAGGTCCGTCGAATTCATTGAAGGGGACGGGAAAAATATGAGCCTCCCTACGGCAGATAGAATTCTCGTGGATGCGCCATGTTCCGGTACCGGTGTATTTGCGAAACGGTCTGATATCCGCTGGCAAAAATCAGAAAAAGATATCGAGGAGTTATCGTCACTGCAAATTGACCTTTTGAGGAACGCGGCAAGATATTTGAAAAAAGACGGGGTCCTCGTTTACAGTACTTGCACGATGGAACCGGAGGAAAACCGCAACGTCATCCGGAAATTCCTGAAAGAGCACGAAAATTTTAAAGTAGATGATGCAGCTGACTTTGTTGAAGAGAGTTTAACCGAAGCAGGCGCCGTTGCAACCTATCCTTTTAAACACTATATTGACGGTTCGTATAGCGTCCGATTATTAAAAAGCTGACTTGACGTCAGATAAAATCACGGCTTGAATTTGAAAAAATACTGGAATCTGCTTCAATACATCTTTTACACCGGGCTGATTTTAGGAGTTATCGGCATAATAATGGATTTTTTCGTCATGCCGGCGTATGTGAGGCATGGTCAGGTGGTTATACTTCCTGATACGCAGGGAATGGTCATGGAGGATGCTGCTACATTATTGGAAAGCAGAGGGTTTATCCCGATAGAAAAGGAGCCGAAAATTACAACTGCATTTGAGCCGGGCCGTGTATACGAGCAAAACCCACGTCCGTTTTCAAAAGTGAAGAAAGGGAGACGTGTGTACCTGACTCCGACGTTGGAAGAGCGGCTTTTGATCGTGCCTGATATAATAGGCTTGTCACAACGAAACGCGAAACTTAAAATCGATCGCTCCGGATTTAAAATAGATTCTGTCTTTTTTGATTATTCAGAGAAGATTTTGGAGGGAGCGGTTATAGCCCAATCTCTTCCCCCGAACATCGAAGCTAAAAGGGGGACTCCGATCTGGTTAACGGTGTCGCTCGGAGGTCAACCTGATCATTTTAGAGTTCCAGAACTCAGGGGAAAAAGTCTCAAGAGAGCTAAAGAAATGATAGCCAAAGCCGGGTTGATGGATGGTAAAATCAGCTACAAGTTAGGTGAAGATCTCATTCCCTATACCGTATTATGGCAGTCGGTAAAACCTGGAACCAGGCTCAATAAAAGGCTGCCTGTTGATCTGATCGTGAGTATTACAGATTTGGATCAGATACCGGAGCCGGAGGAAGAAATATGACCGAAATAGTTCCGTCACTATTGTCTGCCGATTTTTCCATACTTGCCGAACAGGTAGCTCTCATGGAAGAGGCAGGAGCGAAAAGGCTGCATTTCGACGTTATGGACGGGCATTTCGTCCCTAATCTCACATTCGGCGCTCCCGTCGTAAAATCGTTGAGAGATAAAAGCAGCCTGCATTTTGAGGCTCATTTAATGGTGACCAATCCCGAAGAGCTTCTTGAGGATTTTTTGAATGCGGGCGCAGAAACCATTATCGTTCACGAAGAGGCAACGAACCACCTCCATGGTCTTCTGAATGAGATTAAATCCGGAGGGGCAATCGCCGGAGTATCCCTCAATCCCGCAACTCCGCTCTCTTCAGTGATGGAGATAGCAGATGAATTGGATTTTTTACTTATCATGACCGTCAATCCCGGTTTTGGGGGTCAGAAGATGATCAAATCAGCTTTGCAGAAAGTTAAAAAAGCCAAAGAGCGCATAAAGAGGGATAATTTGTTAGTCGAGGTGGATGGGGGGATAAATTTAGATACGGTCCGGGATGCTTCGAACGTAGGTACAGACCTACTGGTGAGCGGTTCCGCGATATTCCATTCAGAGAACCCGTTACAGATGTTCAGAGACCTGACCGAAAAAGCAAATTCAAATATGGATTCATAACTATATGGCTCTTCAACTTGAGATACGGAGAAAACTGATACACCTGATCTCTATTTCGATACCTGTCGGGTATTTATTTATCGAAAGAGATACGACTTTGGTGATATTAGCAGCGGTGTTCGTTCTGTCATTGAGCATTGAAATAGGGAGGCTGTTCATCCCCCGGATTCGCAGCCGGGTACACCCGATTTTTGCCCCGATTATGCGGGTTGCCGAGGAGAGGAAGCTATCCGGCGCCACCTATTTGCTTGCAGGCGCGTGGATTACCATATATTTTTTTGAGAAAGATATAGCTGTTATCGCTCTGCTTCTCGTGTCTATCAGTGATGCCGCCGCAGCAATCGTGGGAACAGCGTATGGCAAAGTTCATCTCTGGCAAAAAACATTGGAAGGCTCGACCGCGTTTTTCGCATCGACGGGGCTGATCATGATCGCAATGAGGAATCTCAGCGTCGAGCAGATGCTCGTGGGGCTCTTCGTAGGCACTCTCGTTGAACTGTTACCTATCCCGGTCAACGATAATCTCACGTTGCCGATTATAACCGCTCTGGTAATGCAATCGGTTGGAAGTTAAATACATCTTGATTATTGCATCGTAAGGCAATAAATTTAATATTCTTAAAACGCTTAAAAACATAATATGGCATCCACATTTTCAAAAGAAAACATAGCAGAGATAGAAGAGGTTCTCGGTGTAAAAGCCAAGGAAGGACCGAATTATTACAGGTTTATTCTCGAAAACAAAGAGGAAAACCGAAAATTGTCGCTTGAGATTTATCCGGAAATTCCGATAGGGAAAAAAGAAGGCAACCTTATTTCCATTTACACTTCAAATGCTCATTTGCAGCTTCATTTCTGCGCCGGCTATGTCGTCAGCGAGATGCTCGATGAGGTGACTTTCATTACTGAGGATTCAGGCAAACTTTCTGGACTTATCGTTGAAAAAGGCGCCGGTTGTTCTCTCTATGCAAACGTGGACAGGGAGTTGCTTTCGGGCGATTTTACAGCCCTGGGTCCTGAAGTAATGCTTTCGGGAATCGCTCTTTCTCTGACAGAAGACGTTATAGACAGTAAGTAATCAGAACATAACCTTTCTAATCCAGGTGATACTACCTCACTTAAATAATTTCTCATAATTTGCTCGGATTTTTGAACATAGCTGCTTTGCTGGGTCTGTCCGCTGCGCTGATTCCCCTGATACTTCATTTGCTGAACAGGAAAAGAAAGGACGTAATAGAATTCAGTAGTTTAATGTTTCTGCGGGAACTGGAAAAAAAAGAGATGAACCGTTTAAAAATGAGACGGCTGTTGCTGCTGCTGATAAGAACTCTCGCGGTAATTTCTATCGTACTCGCTTTCAGCAGACCGACGCTCCGCGGCTATCTACCGGGGTCTTCGGTATCAACTGCTGCTGTGATCGTTATAGATAATTCTCACAGCATGCGTCTTAAAGATAGAGATGATTCTCTGTTTGATAGGACATTGACTGCGCTGTCGGAAATAATTTTAACTTTGAATAAGCAGGATAAGTTTGCGATAATTCCGACGGTTATCGATTTAGATGTTCGGGACGATCGGTCCGTCTGGTTGAAAAAAGAAAATAACGCTGTCGACCGAATCACAATTACCAACGGATCTTCCTATCTTATGAATAGTGTTGAGGAAGGTCTGAAAATGTTGAGCACGGTTGAAGCCGCTA
The DNA here is from genome assembly GCA_022563775.1 of Fidelibacterota bacterium. The sequence goes on from JADFMS010000031.1 coordinate 14,162, forward strand.
ACAAGGAGATGTTCGTACTGAGTGATTTCCAGCTAAGCTCCGGAGAAAACGGGGAATCTGCCTATGACTCCATGCCGCCGGACGTTCATTATTATCTTGTGGAGGTTAAAAGTGATGAAGTCAATTATTCTGTCAGGAAAATCGATGTAGTCACAAAAGTTTTAAGAAACGGGGGGAATGCGAGTATTGACGTAATTCTTCGCAGTAACTCGACCGAGCGGCAAGACGTTAGAGTAGACCTGTTCCTCCAAGGGATAAGGGTCGGCCAGTCTACATTGTCTCCCGTAACGGGAAACGATGAAAAAGTCAGCTTCGTTGTTCCCGTCAGCGGTCAGGGTTTTTTAGAGGGATTCGCGGAAATAGCAGAAGATGCGTTAGCTGCGGATAACAGAAGATATTTTTACCTTTATGTCCCTCAACGGGTAAACATACTTGCAATCGGCTCGCGAACCGATCTTCTTTTCACTCTGTTAGCTCTCAAATCTTATTCATCTGCAAGTTGGAACTCGAATGTTAAAGAGATTACTCCTTTAGAAACGGACAAAGTAGTGATGGAGGATTACGATGTGATCCTGCTGACGGCAACTTCACCCAACAGCGAGATGTTAGGGAAACGGTTGGAATCGTTCGTCCGTAACGGGGGAGGGCTGTTGATCTTCCCCGGAAAGGATTTCGATATAGAAACATACAACAGACTCTTTGCCGTAAGGTTAGGACTTCCCGGAATCGGGGGGATAATCGAAACGGGTGATGATATCGACAGTTATCTACCGTTTGATTTCATCGATTGGGGGCATCCTCTGTTTGCGGGAATTTTTTTGACAAACAACGACGCTGTCAGTTCTCCTAAAGTAAAAAAATATTATGCCCTAAACGATTTTAAGATCGGTAATGATCTAATAAGTTTGAAAGGTAATATCCCATTTTTAAAAGAATTCAGGTTGGGAGAAGGAAACATAATAATGATGCTGAGCGCTCCTCTGCTCGATTGGAACGATTTTCCATTAAAAGGCCTATGGGTACCCTTCGTTTCAAGAAGTGTCGAATATTCGATGACGGGACACTCAGCCTTTAGTGACACGGTTCAAGTGGGGAGTAAACTGTCATTTGACCTGTCACTGAACGAAGTTGAAAAGAATCTCGAACTGCTTACACCCGGCGGCATCAAATACAATCTGCTGCCCGCTGAGAGAGGAGGACGATTGATCGCTGAATTTGAAGAGACCTATGCTCCGGGTTCATATTTTTTAAGGGCGGACGGAGAAAAGATTGCGCTTAAAACTGTAAACGTATCAGAAGAAGAGATTGCTCCGGAAAAAGATCTCGACTTTTATTATCGGAAGTTCGACGCTGCTAACGTCAGCAGGAGCTCTCCTTCCGAAATCAAATCAGATATCATCGAGTCCCGGTTGGGTGTTGAATTATGGCGTTATTTTGCGTTCCTTGCATTACTTTTATTGATAACCGAAATGGCGCTGCAGGGTAAGAAGAAAAAGGTCGATAAAACATCCGCCGCACGATCGGCTTTAAGTGTGAAACCTTGACCGTGCTGGATTAGAGCTAAGAATTGACAAAGATCAGATCAAAGATAAAGAGCCGGCAAAAAGCAATCCTGATGGGTGTGGGAACCAGCGATATTGCTAAGGAGGATATCGAAGAGTCCTTGGAAGAGCTGCGGCAATTGGCGGTTACAGCCGGCGCTGAAGTGATAAATATCATGCTTCAACGGATGACTTCAATCAACCCTGCTACGTATATCGGGAAAGGGAAAGCAAAAGAACTGTCGGATGAAGTCAAGAGCCGGGAATGCGATTTAGTGATCTTTGATGACGAGCTATCGCCGGCACAGGCGGGATCGCTTGAAAGAATATTAGAGTGCAGCGTAATAGATCGAACCGGCTTGATACTCGATATATTCGCGCTTCATGCGCGAACCAAGGAAGCAAAAATTCAAGTAGAGCTTGCTCAGAACAAATATCTGCTTCCCAGGCTGACCGGACAGTGGACGCATCTCGAAAGGCAGGAAGGCGCTATCGGTACAAGAGGACCCGGCGAAACGCAGCTCGAAACTGACCGGCGGGCGGTTAGAAGGAGGATTTCAAAACTCGAGAAAGAGCTCGATAAGATCGATTCTCAGAGGGCGGTGCGGAGGGCGAACAGGAGAGGATTTAAGCTTGCAGCCGCGATCGGTTATACGAACGCCGGGAAGACTACACTTTTAAACGCCCTCTCGGGCGCAAATGCTCTCGTTGAAGACAAACTTTTCGCAACTCTTGATACGATCGTACGCAAAGTGTCTCTCCGGAAGGGTAATGAACTTCTCTTGAGTGATACTGTCGGATTTATCAGGAAACTGCCTCATGATCTCGTAGCATCGTTTAAGAGTACTCTTTCGGAAACTATTGAGGCCGATCTACTTCTCCATGTGATCGATTCGAGTCAGCCTAATATAATGGCACGGATGGAAGCGGTGACGTCAGTGCTCCACGAAATAGGGATAGAGGATAAGCCGATGATTCACGTTTTTAACAAGTCTGATCTCGTAGAATCAAGCGGCAAGAAAAAGGCACTCATGAAGAATTTCCCGGATGGGGTATTTATTTCAGCCGCAAGGGGAGACGGGTTGGAAGAATTGAAGGATAAAATTTATGAAAAAATCTCCTTCGGAAGCGTAACAAAAACAGTGTCGATCCCCGTCAGCGAAAGTCGTTTTTTATCAGAGATACATTCATCCGGCAGGGTTCTGAACGTCAGTCAATTGGATGGTCAAATGTTGATAGAATTCGAAGCTACCGTTGAAGCGGCATCGAAAATCCAAAATAAAGTAAACAAACTCTCAGAATAGATTCCCCCAAAAATCATAGACCCCGGCGGAGTGGTTACAAGGGAACCGTATCGTTCACGGTGGGCACCTCCAGGGCGCTTCACGCTTCCGCCTGTTTACGGCGGCATGCACTCCACGTCCTGAGTTGGGCTCCCTAACTAAGAGTGTTGGTTCCAAATGAAACACTCTTGATCGTCGGGGTCTAAATCAGAAAGACTATGTCAAAGATCAATGGCGCCTCCCATTCGGGTTACATATCTGACGTCTATTCATAAGATACCGAATCGAAATAATTAAATCAACCAAGAAGTCGGATATTTATTTCGACGTGGAAACCATGACTTTTTCGCCTTCAGTCTTCGCGATTGTGATAGTGCCGACCGAATCGCTCCAGACGTTTACCGTAGTCCTCATCATATCGAGAACTCTGTCGACTGCTATTATCAATCCCACGCCTTCGAGAGGCAAACCTACCGCATTCAAAATGATGCTCATCATAACGAGACCTGCCATCGGAATTCCGGCGGCGCCGATAGAAGCGAGTAATGCGGTCATTACCACAATGAGCTGTTGGGTGAATGAAAGCTCGATGCCGTAAGCCTGTGCGATGAATATTGCAGCGACACACTCGTACAAGGCAGTTCCGTCCATGTTGATGGTTGAACCGAGAGGAAGGACGAAACTGGTTATCTTGTTTGATACGCCCGCCTTTTTTTGCACGCTGGTAATCGTCAGAGGGAGAGTGGCTGACGAAGAAGAGGTCGAAAACGCAGTGGTGAGGGCATCACTCATATTTCGAAAAAATTCCAGCGGATTGACCTTTGCTACAAATGCCAATACCAACGGAAGAGTGATCAGCGCATGAATCAACAGACCGCCCGCTACTACAGACATGTAGCTCAACAACGGGACAAACGCTGAAAAACCCGTCTTGGCGACAATTTTGACCATAAGTCCGAAAACCCCAATCGGCGCAAGCTTGATGATCACTCCGGTCATTTTCATCATTATTTCAAAAAACGTTTCGAAAAGTTGTGTTACCCGGATTCGAGAAGACTCCGGTAAGCGAGTG
>JADFMS010000077.1 GCA_022563775.1 Fidelibacterota bacterium
CTTATTTCCGTCAGGTTCATCGGACCAAGATGATACAACGCTTCTATTACAGCGAATTGACTTTCAGTAAGTTCAAACCTGCGCAGGCTATTCGTTAACTGAGAGTCCAGAGTAATACCGGCTCTCATAAATTTGATCCAGGTGTTGAGAGCCCTGCGTTCCTTGACCGTTCCTTTGTAGTGTGTCGGCATAAATATACTTTAACATTAAAATATTTAAATGTCAAGTAATATTTTTGATAAATATTATCGGCAAAAGAATCACAACTGCCGTTATCTCAAAACTCATGAAACCCGGAGTTTATGAGAATTTAGAAAATCAGGGTTTTTTTATGGCATAGTAAATAGTTCTGCTACAGGGAGCGGGTCACTCTTGATCAGAAATCCATAATCGCTCTTTTATTCTTTTATATCGTAAATGTAAAAGCAGCTATATATGCTACACCTTTTGGATTATTCGTACCGTGAACACCATATTGTAAACCCATAATGACTAAGGTTGATGGACTTGCTCCGAATGTGAAACCCAGCAATCCACCCCCTATCTTCGAATTGAAATCTATATTCTCGAATGTTATCCAATTGAAATTATATTCCGCTACACTGTGAAAAGTTTTCGAAAATCCATATGATACGCCTATGTTAAATGATCCCGAATGACCCACCGATTGACCATCGACCTCTGCCGAGTAAAATGATAGTGAAATATCCGAATCAATCGAGATTTTGTTTTCGGGTTCGTAAGTCAATACCAGTCCGTAGCCGAATATCTTTGGTAAACCCATATCTTTGTGCCTGCTTTCGTCCAGAGCATCGAAATTGAGTCCTGATTGGAGGGCAACCGATAGGTACTCCCGGCTCCAAAATAACCATTTCAGTCCAAAATTCAGTGAGGACACGTCACTCGGTATTATCATACCCACTTCCAAATTTTCTCTCACTCCTGTCGTAAATCTAAATCCATAACTCGATTCCGTAGAGGAACTGTCAAACGTCACTAAGTTACTATTACTATCCCACTCGCTTTTTGGACTGAAGAATTCGAATGCGGGTTCAAATTCAAAAACTCCGACTCCCACGGTTTCCGTTCCGGGAACTACGACTTTCGAATTGGATATTCCGCCTATCTGAGCGTAGATGATTCCCGTATTGAACGTTAATAGGACTAATACGCGGTAGATCAGTCTTTCAATAATTGTAATAACTTTCAATTTAAAAAAATCAGAGATAAGGATAAAATTATCCGGAACGGCCAATAAAGGTCCACTTTTATCTGACGCCTAACGATTTCAAGCAGTTACAAAAAGACCTGTAGCATACATTACTACTAACCCACTTATAAAGCCAATCACATTTCTATAGGTAACAATGGATTGGACATTACGACGTATCGACGCTAATCGCATCTGGCCGTAAATTAGCAGCACAACCTGAAATATAGCTCCGGCACCTATTGATATTAGTAGTAACGACCATACACGAGAGAAGGTAAATCCACCGATCCATGTTCCGATTATGGTGGGACCTCCTGCAACCAAGCCTAAAACTAATAGATGCCAGAGAGGGGTCTTACTTTTTGATAAAGGTGCCACTATGGCAATGCCTTCAGTTATATTATGAATCATGAATCCAAGTACAAGAAAAGCTCCTAATGATACCTCTCCAACCGCATACGCTCCACCTATAGCAAGTCCTTCACCAAGATTATGAATTCCAATACTCAAGGCAATGATGTAAGCCAGCGTTAGTGCCGACTTGGTGTCTGAAGAGGTTGCATTTTCTTTGGATTCTTCATTTTTACGCGCACGATGCCGAGATACAGTTCGGTCGATAGCTGTAAGAATGAGCATAGTCGCACTGATTCCAAAAATAATAATACCTGTGCCGTTAAGGACGTCAGCAACTTGCTCTCTCAATTCAATCGCTTCAGTGATGGCATCACCACCAAGGAATACAAGGAGTCCAATTGTTAAAGCCATAAAGAAATCATACCACTTACGGTCAATGCGACGCAGGAAATAAATCCATAAGAGGCCAAGATAGACCGGTATAACACCAACGTATACGCCGAGCATGGCGAAATTTCCCATTAGCGACCAGGTAACTTCCGGCGTCAACGTCGCTATTTCCACTTCATGTGAAAACACCATACCTGTACCTGTGATGAGGACGATCTCATACGGTTCACCTTCAACCCAGGGATAGGGAATATGTACAGTGGCCTTTCCGAGACGTGGAATAGTTGAACTCGGCTTTATTGAGAATTGATATGATGTCCTGTTGAACCAACCTATCTGCACATGGGCTATAGTAAGCGGTTCAGGACCACTATTAAAAACTTCAGCGTCAATGCCTGTATCGCTGAAGATAATTCGTTCAAACGAAAGTTCTTCCAAGGGAGCCGGCACATAGTCGCGTAAGCCGGTTCCGTTTATGATAATATACGCAACCAAGCCGGCAAGCAGCATTAAGGGCACTAAGCCGCTAATTACCAATTTCAAAAGTGAGTATTTTCCCGGGGATGCGCTTTCTACACCCATAATGATTCTACCTCCATGCTAAACGAAATAATATGCTGACTTTAGAGTGGAGGTGGCTTTACATTAAACCAGCCCATCAAACCCTGTTCCATATGCTCCGAGAAATGGCATTGAAACATATAAGTTCCCGGATATTTGTAAGTAAATTCGAATATCGCTCTTTCTACTATTGCAAGATCTGTAACATCGGTAATTTCCCGAGGTACAAGAGAAGTTCCGGAAGGAATCAGTCCAAACATGTTCCCGTGGATGTGTGGAGCCATCATTTCCTCAAACATATTTAACACGTACATTCTTACGGGTTTTCCTAAAGTAAGGGAAATGGGGTTGTGAGCATATTGGAAAGCCTTGCCATTCCATGAGTAAAAGTCTGCACTTCCATCTCTGTCGGTGTCAAACGCACTCATGACAAACGCCAGCTCCTGTGCCTCCGGACGCGGCGTCCGCGGGTCGATAATCATCATACCGTATAACCCATTTAGAAGGTGCTGCGATAACGGATTGGAATGACAGTGATATGGGAATACGCCATATGGTTCCACAACGAATTCGTATGTAAATTCGCTGCCTCCCGGTAAGAGTTCAAACACACCATCCATATCTGCCGGATGAATTCCATGAAAATGAATTGTATGAGGAAATACTCCGTTATTTATGAGGGTTACCCGTAACGTATCTCCTTCTGTTGCGCGTATAATCGGGCCCGGTACGGTACCGTTAAAAGTCCACGCAGGTATTTCAACCCCGGGAGCAACTTCGTGGATTGAATCCTCATCAATTACTAACGTATACTCAACAAGACGAGGCTTACCGGGCGGAATTCTTGCCGGAGGAGGGGTTGGATCATAAACATCTTTAAGCGGTTTACGGGACATAGCGGGTCTATTATATTGAAATCTGGCGCTGCCCAATAATGAAGAATCGGATTTAATAGTTTGTGACTTATTCTCATCTTCATACTGCCCTAATATGTAACCACCACCTAATATTGTGAATATTATCAGTGTGGCTATGAATAGTTTTTTCGGCTCCAGGTTTAGGAAAGATTTGTACATTTTTACCTCCGAATCCTTTTCAGTTATGCTTAAATTTATTCATACTTACTCAGTTCAAACCTCATCTACGAAAACTGAATCTGCTATCTTATTTCCTACTATAATTTCACTGTTATCAATTTCAATTGTTATTGGTCCATTGAACGGCTCAACATTGGTGACTTTAAGTAACGTATCAGGATAGAGTCCCTTATCGGCGAGATAGACAAGTTTCTCGGAGTCTTCTTCATCTACTCGTTTGATTACTAATTTTTCCCCTTCTTTTGCTTGGCTAAGCCGTCTAAAGTTATCATTAGATACGTAGCCCTCCTTTGTCGGGATAGGGGCGCCATGTGGATCATTTGTCGGATTATTCAATAGTGTATCTATTCTATCTTCAATTTCTTCAGAGAGAATATGTTCCAATTTATCAGCTTCCTCGTGTACTTTATCCCAAGGAACACCCATGGTATTTTGAAGATATAACTCTAATAATCTATGATGCCTGATAATCTCCAACGCGATTTTTTCTCCAGTCGCGGTCAATGATACACCTTTATAAAGGACATGAGTGATTAATTCAGATTCAGCCAGTTTCTTGAACATACTTGTGACTGTGCCCCGTGAGACTCTCATTTTATCAGCTATGATTGTGGTAGTAGACTTCTGGTTCACTGAAGTCACTCTGTAAATCGTTGCCAGATAATCTTCAACTGTACTTGTTATCATTT
>JADFMS010000032.1 GCA_022563775.1 Fidelibacterota bacterium
TTAGCCACAGATGAAGAGGTGATATGGCATCTTACGGAAAATCCACCCGCCTATTTTCGCCAGGACTCGGTCTTTCAAACGGGTGGCAAATTCGATCCGGGTAAATATCGTCAGGCGCTTGCGAATCCGAATTATAATTGGAGAATTTATGAAGACGATATAAGAGCTTCACTACCCCGCCAAAAAATTGTCAACCTCCTCGCATCGACTTTAAGGGTCAGCGATAAGGAAATTCGGGAATATTACATCCGGAACAAATTACGGTATAATATCCGTTATGTTGTCATAAACAGCTCAACATGGATAAGCGATCCTGAAATCAGTGCAAGTGATGCGGAGATCGAGGAATGGTATCAGACCAATATCCGGGATTATGCGAAAAAACCGGAAAGAACGTTAAGCTACGTAAAGTTCAGCAAAGAGCCTTCGGCAGAGGATTCGGCGGCTGTATTAGACGAGGCGATCCAACTGAAGAACCTCGCTGAAGCGGGTGCCGATTTTGCGGAATTAGCCAGGGCATATTCGGACGGTCCAACGGCATCTGAAGGGGGTGACCTCGGTTTTTTCGGAAGAGGCGTAATGGTCGAGGAGTTTGAAGACCCTGTATTCGCAGCCGACGTCAACGAAATTATCGCTCCCGTGATTACGAAATTCGGCGTCCACGTTATATATATCGCAGATAAAAGAACCAAGGCGGACGGTTCGGAAGAAATAAGAGCAAGTCACATACTACTTGAGATTTTGGCCGGTCCGAACACCCTGTCTAACAGCCGTTCCGCCGCAAATTTATTCGCGTTTGATGCTGCAGAAATCGGATTTGATGCCGCAGCTGACGGTGAGGGAGTTATCATACAACAAACGCCGCCAATCAGGAATAATGACGTCAGCCCCGGAAATGTCGGGCAGCTGCGCGATGCGGTGATATTTGCGTTCACTGCCGAGCAAGGCGCACTGAGCGATGTTCTGCAGAACGAGACAGGTTATTTTGTCTTCAGGTTAGAGGAGATCGAAGAAAGTACCGTAAAGTCTCTCGACGAGGTAAAATCGGTAATCGAGTTTGAGATTGAACAGGAGAAGCGAAGCCTGAAAGCGAAAGATTACGCTGATGAGTTAATCGGACGATTAAGCCTGAGTGACCGAACGCTTGAGAACATTGTAAACTCGGGCAAAAATCTTTCTATTAAAACTCCACCGTCATTCACACTCATGTCAACAATTCGCGGTTTGGGTAAAAGCGGGGAATTGTCAGGCGCTATTGTGAATATGACGCCGGGTGATTTGACTAATCCGATTATGGTGTCCTCAAACGTTGTAATTGCAGAACTGGTAAGGAGAGAACCGTTTGATGAAGAATCATTTCAGGGAGTAAAAGAAGATATCCGCAATGAGATGATGCTCGCTCTACAGAACAATTTATTTGCGAGATGGATCGAAAATCTCAAAAACGAAGCTGTAATAGAGGATCTCAGAAACCGCAGGATCGGCGGTGAACATTTCCATCTTTAAATCAATAATCCTACTTTCAATCGTTCTAATCTTTTTCAACAGCTCCTAAGGAGAATTTATCATATGGTCTCTCATTCAATATTTTATTTAAATATTCGGTTGCACTTTCGGCATCACCGTTGTCCCAATATGTGAGAGCTAACCGTTTTAAGACATCGATTCGATTATCACCCCTGCTTTTCTCAAGCGCCTTCAGATAATATATTATTGCTTCATCTGATTTTTCTAAATCTATGAGCACGTTTCCCTTAACAAAGTTCGCAAACCCATCTATTGGGTCTTCAATAAGCTTTTTATCTATCGTTACACCCGCTTTTTCCGTATCCCCACTAAGTCTATAGGCTTCGGCAAGCAAGGTTAATGAATTCTTGAGTTGAGGACCACTTCCAATAGTACCCTCAAGACTCTCAATCGCCCTGTCATATATTCCTGCTTTTAATAAGATCTCCGCGAAATTATACCTGTATATGAGATTTGAAGGCGAGAGTACTCTCGCCTCATCATATAATAGAGCGATCTTTTGACTGCTTGAGTCAAATAATTCACCATTGGTTTCATATAGACTCGCAAGACCGATATAATTATGCGTGACCATGGCGCTCAGGTTTATCGCGACCAAGAATTCTCTTTCGCTTTCTCTAAGTACAGTGTTCCGGCTTGAACTATCAGGCATAAGTAATCCCAGCCGGTAGTAATTTCTTGCCTTAAAATTGTGATAATTTGATATAGTGCTCCTTAAGGAGATTGCCTTATTAGCATATTCAATACCCGATAAATAGTTCTCGTTTCGTTCACTTTTGAGAGCTTTTCTGTAGTAATAATCTGAAACTACGGTCAGGCTTATAAAGGTTACAACTACTATTGCAATCAGGACGCCAACTAATTTTATTGCATTCCGGACTGCTTTGCTGTTTTTGAATTCGATAGAATATCCTGATATAAGCCCAGCTCTTTCGGCTTCATGCCAAATGAAAGATGCCAAGAATAAAAAGAGCGCAAATACGCCCGGAGTACGCAGATCGTAATCAACAATTGAATGTACTATTGGAATAATACTCGCTGCGTAGATGCTTATTACCATATTTTCTTGTGCGGAAAGATACTCTTCTGTTCTTTTAAACGTTTTAATGAGCTTAAAACCGATCCATAAATAGACCATAAGTGCAATAATGAAAGAAATTGTTCCTACAAAACCAATTTCCGAGAGAAACTGCAGATAATCGCTATGAGCCATAGATTCTACATGACCTCGATCAATTGATGATTTTGAAGGGAGCATCAAATAGAAGGTCCCGATACCGGTTCCGAAGAATGGATGATCCTTTGCAATCTGCAATGCGGACATCCATAGATCAATTCTGCCTTCTAACCCATCCGGCAGGTAATTAGTACCAACAATAGATCGTATCCTTCCGACAACAGTGGAGCTAAATTTTGCCAATGAATAGAAAATGCCGTTAAATCCTACAATGATTAACATTAGATGAACCCAACGTTTCTGATTAGTCCTCCATCCAACAAAAATCAGGTAAACGCATATTCCGATTAGGAGTGAGATCAAACCAGCCCTTGATTGAGTTGCTATAAACCCTGCAGAGATAAGCATTAATAACGTAAAAAAAATAATTTTATTTTTCCTGACAATTTCATTTAAATATCGAGCTGACAATATTATAAATATCATTCCGAGATACCCGGCAAGACTATTCGGATTATCGAACATTGCCAACGCCCGATATTCATTTGAAGCGCCGATATACACAGAGTTACCTGTGAAATAATGATATAATCCCCAAATAGACATAAAACCTGCAATGGGAAATATTATGCGATCAATGATCTTTAAATACGTATCCCGATGTACAATATGCTTATATATTGCAAGTAAAAATAGACTATTATTTAACCACTGTATGTACAACCAGACACTGGTACTTTTGTCTACACTCATTATAATCGAAATTCCTACAAATAATAAAAACATGGTGACAAATATTACATTCAGTGTAAATCGAATTATAAAATCCTTTTTTGACGGCATCCTAATTCTGATATATAGAAACCAAAAAGATAAAATAATAAATGTTGAAAGAGCCTGATGATAAGGTTCTATTCCACCGTTATCAAAAGGTGTTTGAATAAGATATAGCAATAGAAGAAATGTTTTTAATCGATAAATCTTATTAAATTTAAATGCCTCCTTCGCCAGGATATAAAGTGTTGTATGACCCTTTTAAATGATTTAGAGTAAACATAATGTAGCCCTCACAGAACTCTATTTTTCACCCCTTAATTTAATTCCTGTTCGCTCACTTCCCACTTATGCCTCGCCTTTTCAAAAAGTCCTAAATTGTTGAAATGCCCTCTAATAATTCGGTTTTAATTCAATTATCCGAATTTCTATCGCTCTGATCGTTTAACGGAGATACGACATATATCTGCTCCGGTGAATCCTTGTGGAAATCGGATGAATCGAAATCCCCGAAAATTTTGTCTATTTTAAATCCGCCCATTTCGAGGATCAATTCCAACTCTTCAACAAAAAAATACCTCATTGATGTCTGTTGTCTGATCTCCTCGACGCCGCCGAATTCGTTTTCTAACCTGTATATAAATTCATACTCATTCCATTTATCCTTCCAGTGAGATTTAACCACCTGCGAAGTTCTGGTCAAACTCCTCCCGTCGGATATTTCAATTTTCGGCACATCGACTTCCGGTCCGAACGCCGGAGTTAATAATCGGTCCGGGCTCGGGTTAAAAACGTCAAATATCAAAATTCCGTCCCGCCGGAGATGTTTACGGACAGACTTAAGGCAATTTATCTGATCGTCAATAGATATCAAGTGTTGAAAGGGTCTAAATGGAATTATAACCAGATCAAATAATTTACTAATCGTGAAATTTGTCATATCCCCCCTGATAATGTCTATCCTGTCCGCCAACGAATTCGGCTCTGCTACGAGCTTCTTTTTAAATCTCTGCAGCATCGGCATCGAATAGTCCAGCACGGTCACATGGCTGCCTGAATCGGCTACCGGGATTGAAACTCTGCCCGTTCCGCATCCAAGCTCCAATACATCTCCTGAGACTCGGTTGGCCCAATCGACGTAAAATTCGACGTCCGTTCTCAGTGCGTAGAGTGGAAGGAAGTCGTATAATTCTGAGAGCAGTTCATTTGAATAATCACCGTATCTCAGATACATATTGCGATTATTCAATTAGATTTACAAGGCGAGGTGTTTAGAAACTAATTTTCATTCTCATTCCATTCGCCCATATTGGCAAATTTGGATAATCGATTTTCCAACAATATATCTGTCGGCAGGTTGCTCAGTTCTCTGATATTGGTTATGATCGTCTCCTTCAGATTCGCCGCGGCGCCCTCCGGGTCTCTGTGTGCTCCCCCGTTCGGCTCACTGATTATGCCGTCAATGACTCCTAATTCTTGAAGGTCTGAAGGTATCGGCTTCAAAGCTTCGGCAGCCTCCGGAGCTTTGGTGGGGTCACGAAAAAGGATAGATGCGCACCCTTCCGGAGAGATAACGCTGTACCACGTATTTTCCATCATCAGAACTCTATCTCCCAATCCGATGCCGAGCGCGCCCCCGCTTGCACCCTCCCCTATTATAATTACAAGTATGGGTACCTTTAATTTGCTCATTTCAAGAAGATTCCTGGCAATTGCTTCAGCCTGTCCTCTTTCCTCGGCGCCGAGACCGGGGAACGCTCCCGGAGTATCTACAAGCGAAACTACCGGTCTTTTAAATTTCTCCGCCAGCTTCATTACACGCAGCGCTTTGCGGTATCCCTCGGGATTCGACATTCCGAAATTTCTTTTTATGTTCTCCCGCGTCCCTCTTCCCTTTTGATGTCCCACTATTACTATTTTGTGCCCGCCTATCTCCGCAAGCCCCGCTATCATGGCTGAATCGTCTCCGAACTGCCTATCACCATGCAACTCGATGAATTCATCGCAGATAATGTTTATATAGTCAAGAGTGTATGGTCTGTCTGGATGACGGGCTAGCTGTACCTTCTGCCAGCGTGTTAATTTGGAATATACTTCAGAAATAACACGATCTCTTTTGTCCCGAACCTTTTTAATCTCCTCGCTAACCTCTGAACCGGTGTTTAGAGATCTCGATTCCAACTCGGACAGTTCATTTTCTATCTCTTCTATCGGTTTCTCGAAATCGTAAACGAATCTAACCAAACCTTCTCCTAAATATTGAATAAATCCTTGATTAGTATCTCTAAATCAAGGCGAATCGATTGGTTTCTTCTGTAATAATGCTCATACTCCTCATAATTCTCCTTGAGCTTCTCTCCCCGGTTCATAGTTTGCCCCAGCCCCGTGATGCCGGGCTTAAAATGAATACTCTTTTCAGGGGGTAATTCTGCGAGTAATTCGGAGCCCACGAAACTTAAGGTACCTGCCAGAATATTAAAAAGTAAAGGATAACCTGCGAGACGGTTCTTGCTGATATCTCCATTATCCGAAAGCGTATACATCGTCTTTCGGTTATTTGGAGACAGCATTATTTTTCTGGGTGTGATTATCAGCCGCTTATATACCCAATAAAATATCGCAAAAGGAAAGAGAAGAATTATCAGTGATACCGAAAAGATAATGTCGAAACCCCGTTTTAGTATTCTGTTTGAGAGCTTATCAATATTATAGTGCAGTTCTATAAGCGATATTTCCTCTATTGATTCGACGCTCGATTTGCCGATTATAAAATCCATGTGTTTAGGAACGATCTTAAAACTCAAACCCAAATCTTTAACCCGGTCGATTATGTTTAATATCTCTTCATAACTGTAACTGTCCGCCGAGAATATAATGTCGGTTATCTTCCTTAGAGTCACTATTTCCTTCAAATCGGAAATGTTACCGAGGTAATTAAAATTTTCGGGGAATTGATCCGGTAATTTCTTGTCGATAAACCCTATAATTTTATAGCCCTGGTCAAGTTTACTAATAATTTTTCGGGCTATCCGCCGGGCTTCCTCTCCACTTCCCACTATTGCGGTTCTCCTTGAAATGATTGTTTTTCCCAGCGTTCCGAGGAACGGTACGAACCCGGTTTTCCTCGCCAGCCTGATCGCTATGCGCCAGGATGGAAGGAATAGTATGTTGAATAGAAGTAACCATATCAATACTTCACGCGAGTAAGCAATCTGCTTAAAGAAAAAAGTGAACGTTGTATTGACGAAGAAACCGAGAATCACAGCCCAGGCGGAATAAGTTGCAGAGAATCTCCTGATTTCATAAACCCGGAGCAGATACAACGTTATCAGCCAAACCGATGTGTAGATAATCGTGACGAAAACGTAAGAATTTAATTCCGCTAATGAATGGAATTTCAACAATAGCGCCAATAACAGAGACATCTGCATGAATACAATGTCTGTAATCACGAGCGCAAATTTTGTGCTCGTTTTAGCCGCATATGAGACCAGAGCTCTGAGAATTATTCCGATGTAAAGCATGAATACGGTTAAAAGAGACTTGGACTTGCCGAAATGTTTCTTGACAAATTGTATTTGCGCTTTATAAAACATTTTTATAGCGTCGTAACCTGCCGCCCTTGTGCTTTCGCCTTTATAGTGAATAATTTTCGTCGTAGGTACATAATAAATTTTAAATCCTACCGCCTTCGTTCGATAGAACCAATCAAGGTCTTCACCATACATAAAGAAATCTTCGTCGAGGTACCCGACCTTTTCAAATACATCCCGGCGAGTCATAAAGCAGGAGCCGGATACTGCGTCGACCTCTGATATTTCGTTTTCATCGAGATAAGTTAAATTGTATCTTCCGAATACCCGACTCTTCGGAAAAATGGCGCTCAGTCCCAATATTTTTGGCAACACGACCGGTAAAGTCGGCGTAGCTCTTCGACATGCGAGCTGTAAGGACCCGTCGGCGTTGAGGACTTTACAGCCGACGGCGCCGGCTTCAGGATGAGTCTCGAGGAAATCCGAGAGGATATCGAACGTATCCTCCTGTACAACCGTATCAGGGTTAAGAAGTAATATATGATCGCCTTTCGCCCGGCGGATGGCTGCGTTGTTAGCTCTCGAAAAACCCACGTTTTCTGTGTTTTCCAGAAGAATGACCTGAGGATATAGACTTTTTACCATTTCGGCGCTGCCATCCAGGGATTTATTGTCCACTACGAATATTTCCGTCTCAATTCTTTGAGAGGCTTTGACAACAGACTCAAGCGTTTGCTGCAGAAATGCCTTAACGTTATAGCTTACTATTATAACAGAAAGTTTGATGTCTCTTACTCCAGTTTACCTATTAGCTGCTGAAATTTCAGCTTCCAGACAACTTTCGCCGCTTCAACCATAATAGAAAAATTCATCTTCGATTGCCCGAGCGTCCTGTCTACAAAAATAATTGGAATCTCGACTATTTTGAATCCTTTACGCCAAGCCCTGAAATTCATTTCTATCTGAAAGGAGTAACCTCCGGAATGAACTGATTCTAAATCAAGCGCTTCGAGCACCTCCCGTCTGAAGCACTTAAATCCGCTCGTTGTATCATTAATCGGAAGCCCCGTGATCACCCTGCTGTAAATGTTTGCGCCGTAGCTCAAAATTAGGCGCCTTAGAGGCCAATGAACTACGTTTATCCCGCCTAAATATCTCGAACCGACCACAACGTCGGCGTTTTCAATGGCTGCCAGGAAATTGGGTATTTCAGCCGGGTCATGAGAAAGGTCTGCATCCATTTCCAATATCCTATCGTATCCGTTTTCAAGAGCAAATTTGAATCCCGCCACATAAGCGGTACCGAGACCTTTCTTCGCTTCCCGTTTGATCAGGCTTACGCGCTTTTCCTTTTTAAGTAACTTTTTGACCAACCCCGCAGTCCCGTCAGGCGAATTATCGTCAACCACAAGCACATCTGCGGACGGTTCCGCTTCGAAAACGAGATCGATTACTTTTAGTATGTTGTCCGCCTCGTTATATGTCGGGATAATTACCAGCACTTTCAACGGTTCATCTCCTGTTTCATCACCTCCAATCCGTGATCGATTCCGAAAATTTTCAAGCCAAGACTGTCTCTGGCTTTTTCCGTGCGCAGACCTCCTTTTTTAGGGCGGGGGGCAAGCTGACCGAGGTCTTCGGTGCTGATCGGAAAGATCAGCTCAGTTGAATAATTAAACTTCTCTGAAATTTTTTGCGCGAATTCAAACCGGCTGAAATAATCCGAGCCTGCATAGTTGAACATTCCTTCAGCATCAAGTTGAATTATCCTCAAGATACAGGCTGCCAAATCGTTTGCTAATGTCGGGTTATTATACTGATCATTTACAACTCTTATTTCATTCCCTTTTGATAATTCATCGATTACCCATCGAACAAAACTGGCTTTTGCAGGGTACGCATGACCATAAAGAACATTGGTCCTAATTATAGCGTACTTTGCTTTTGAGCCTATTACGTTGTTCTCTGACGCAAGTTTGGATTTACCATAGTAAGTTGTAGGCGCCGGTTTGTCCTCTTCCGAATATGGTCCGCTTGTTCCGTCGAATACATAATCAGATGAAATATGAATCAATTTCGCGTCGGCACGCCTCGCCGCTTTCGCCAGATTCTCTACTCCTTCCACGTTGATTTTCCAGCATTCTTCCTTATTTGCTTCACAGCCGTCCACGTTTGTATAGGCGGCGGCATTAACTATAACTCCGGGTTTTTCTCTCTTTATCGCATCGTTCACATCTGCTGAATCTGTGATGTCCAGCTGATGATAATCTATCTCATCTGAAAATATATTTGAACGCTTATCCCTCCCGAATGCAATGATCTTGTAGGAGCTGTTAATTTCGCTCATTAATTTTTGCCCTAACAGGCCGTTTGCTCCGAATACCGCTACTTTCATTTTGTCTTAATCGGATTCCATAATGTTATTTAATGCACTGTCAAATTCTCTTGATAATAATCCTTCTATGCCGCTGACACAGCTTTTGATTCCTGCAATATGATTTGCTGTGCGGGCGGCTGACAGGGGGGATTTTCCTCTCATGTACTCAATTAAAAATGCAGCCGAATACGCGTCCCCGCACCCCGTAGGGTCTACTGTTCTCTCCGTGACCATCGCCTCCAAGTGAGCCGATTCGATTGCGCCGTCATGCCTGTACGCAATATAGGAACCTTCCTGACCAAGTGTAATATTGACTACTTTAGTGCCGGTGTTGACAAGGTCATTTGCGAGATCCGTATACCCGTCATATTGTTTTTCGCTGTCTGTGATAAGTCCGGCTTCTACGGCATTCATTTGAACGCAGTCAAAACACGAAAGCCATTTACGCCATTCGGGAAAAGTTTTTTTGAACCTGATCCCTTCATCGTCGATGCCAAGCATAAGGCTGTGCACATCAATAAGCATTGTACCTTCATACTCAGCTCTAATTTTCTTCAGGTGTTCGTATTTCATTTCAAATCCGGAAATAAAATTGAAGAGTATGGCATTTGCGTCCAGTGCCTGTTCTATCAGATTTAGTTCTAAAGGAGGTAAGATGTCTTTCGCTTGCTCCGTCCTTTCTTGCTCGTCAATATATTTAAGGGATACTTTATTGTTCCGATGCCGGGACTTCGAAAGAGCGGAAGTGTCAATCCGATCGAAATTCGAGAGAAACTCCATTAGCTCATCCCACACGTCGTACCCGACAGTTGTCACCGGCAGCAAAGATTCACCCTGTTTCAATAGTTTCTGGAATACGGCAATGTTATATAAAGCTCCTCCCCAGCTATGGACAGATTTTCCATCGAAAGTTTCAATTTCATCTCTGACGATATTTCCGATCAATGCCAACTTCATGATGTCAAATCTTCGCCCCCTGAGCGCGAAAATCATTCAATTTCTTCTGCAGCCCTTCATCTTCGAGAGCGAGTATCTCGACGGCAAGAACGGCTGCGTTTCGGGAGCCTGCCTTTCCGATCGCCATTGTCGCTACGGGTATTCCCGCCGGCATCTGTACCGTCGAGTACAGCGAATCTTTCCCGTTCAGATGTGAACCGGGCAGCGGAACGCCTATCACAGGCAAAACAGTGTGAGCGGCGGCGACCCCGGCAAGGTGAGCAGCCATCCCAGCCTGGGCAATTATCACCTTGATTCCCCTTTTGTGCGCCTCCGAAACGTACTCCGAGACCTTTTCAGGGTTTCTATGCGCGGATATTACGTTCGATTCGTACTCCACACCAAAATAATCAAGATACTCCTCGGTCGCCTTCACGAATTCGGAATCCGAAGCGCTTCCCGATAAAATCGCAACTAATAGTTTGTTATTCGACATTTAAATCTTACCTCATTGTCTGTTTAAAAATTTTCTTCAACTACTCCCGTTTGAAGTAATAAAACTCCGGGCCATCAATTCGAGTGTCCTCAGGAACTTTATCTTATCCTCGCCGGGAGTAAATACCGCGCCGTCCAGAAAATATAATCGACTGCTTTTCTCATCGTAAAAGAGAAAAGATACAAAGGGACCGCCGAGGTGTTCGTTTATTTTTTCATACAATCCGGAAACTTTCAAAACGACCCATTCATTTATTAAAATCCTATCCTCGACTAAATAATTTTCATTCACTCGCACGCTGTCGAACAGTGTTATACCTAATTCGTTTCTTTTATTTATTACCCATTCAGTATCTAATACCGGAATATCCTCAACCTCTTCCCAATATACAAGAAACCATCTCCTTGTACCGTGACTCGCTAACCACAATATGCGCCGATCGGGATCATCGAGTATAATAGAATAATCGAGCGGGATTTTAAATGAAAAACCGTGTTTTTCCATTATCCTATTAGAAAGTCTGTTACGAGAGCGTTTCCCTAAGACTCTCGCGGCAGCTCTCCTGTTCACGACCTGATCGAATATGTCGTACAGGAAAAGAGAGTTGTCTGTTATATGTTTCTTCAGTCCCGGTTCGTCCCATGAGGCGAGAATCATCAGTTTCTGGTCCCGGGCAAAATGGTCGTTTTCAGTTATCACATAGATTTCATTGTTACGCATTTTATCGATAATCGAGTTATCAAGAATATCCTTTATCAACTGGGTTGTCTTACCCTGATTTGACAGCGTGCTTATTATCAACAGGTTCTTCTGCCTTATCTTTTTCGGAAATTGTCCCGGTGGAAACCATCTTAGTTTGAGCAGCTTCTCCCTCTGGGGAGTGAATATCTCCTTTTCAAAAACCTGCTCCAACAACGGTCGAAATTTTCCCCATTCGGCAGAGTCGGCAATTACCGTAATTTCGTCCTCGTTGCCAATGGACGTTTTTTTCTCATCGTAGCACCCGCTGCCGAGGAAAATAATCATCATTATCGGTTTGATTATCCGGTTCATTGAATTTATTCATGCCTCAGATAATAGAGTACACCTGATCCGGAACATCTACCGCCCAGCGAATATATCCTGCTCCCCTTCCACCATGAGATAAAAAGCGTCCACAACAGCAGCGGCCAATTGATGCTCCATCTGGCATTCCAGCGGTGTTTGTCGGCTCTTCTCAATGCCGACATGAAGACATTATGCAGAGTATCCCAGGGAATGGTTTTGTATTTAACTACTTTAAAACCATTCGATTCAGCTGCCTTCGTCATGTGGTCGCGGTCAAAGTGATATAAGTGACGCGGAAGATCATGTCCGATCCAGTCGGAATTATAAATTTTTGCATCATAACTTTCTATATTCGGTAAGGACACAAGGAGGTATCCATTATCAGCTAATAACGATTTCACGGACTTCAATGCCAACGAAAGATCAGTCACCTTATCAAGAGTATGCCACATAGTGATTACGTCAAATTTTTCTCCGCCCATGGCGAGCAGCTGTTCGATCGTATCAACCACATCCAAACCATAATGTGAAGCGGCAAAGTCCTTTCCGAGCTCATCGGGTTCAATGCCGAATACCTCCCACTTTGCTCTCTTCATTTCGAATAGAAAATCACCTGTTCTGCAACCATAATCCAATAACCTTCCTATGGTTTGCAAGCCGTCAATCGCCCTTCTTTTCCACCTGACGGAGGCAGGATGAAAAATTTTGAATATCCAATCGGATATAGATTGGGGATCGGCGAGAACGTTGAAAGCGTCGCCTCCTTCAATAAAAGGCGCTATGAAATTCGATTGATCTACAGGTCGCGGGTTGGTATATAGAAAATCGCACTCACTGCACCTAACGATATTATATGTGTTATTTTTATCATCAGAGAGACGATCAGACGCGGTCAAATAATGCTTATAATCTTCAGCTCCGCAAAGGACGCATTTCGTTTCTTCAATCAAGGTTTATTTTCTGCCATGCCCATCGCCGATAGGGCTGAACTCCACTTCCCTTTCCGCCACCTTAACGCTCTTTACGCGAATTCTCAGCCTGTCGCCGAGCATATAAGTCCGTTTATTGCGTTTTCCTATAAATCTGTGCCGATCCGGCTCAAAAATGTAATAATCATCTGTAAATAGTTTAACAGGGACAAATCCTTCAATGGGAAATTCCACAAGCTCGACAAAAAGACCCGCACCTATAACGCCCGATATGCTGCCGTCAAATTCCTCTCCTACCTTGCCTGAGAGAAATTTAACTTCCTTGATCCTCGCATGAGCTCTTTCAGCCGAGAGAGCGTTTATCTCACTCTCAGTGTTGCTCTTCGCGATAATACTCAGTCTTTTTTGTTTTGAAGCTGTTCCTTTCACTGTCGATCTGTTCGAATATTCCTTGAGCAGCCTGTGTATGACGAGATCCGGATAACGCCTTATCGGAGATGTAAAGTGTGAGTAGTGCTTGAAAGCAAGAGCAAAATGTCCTTCGTTCTTCTCTGAATATACCGCCTTCGACATTGACCGGAGCGCTATCTTTTCGAGCAGGTCTTTCTCGGGCATTTTTTCCACTATCTCCATTATATCGCGAAAATCTTCAGGCTTTATCGGTACCGGCACTTTTACTTTAACGCCCAAAAATTTCAGCATCTCCAGAAAATTATCGATCTCCTCTTTTTTAGGTTTGGGGTGAACACGGTACAGAAAGGGTAATTTTTCCGCTGACCTTTTAACTGCAATATGCTGCGCAACAGTTTTGTTAGCCAACAGCATAAACTCCTCTATCAACCGATGGCTGTCCAAGCGTTCCGATCTGAATACATCGTACGGCATCCCGTTTTCATCGAGTCTGAAGATCGCTTCGGACAAATCAAAGTCTATGCTTCCGACCGATTTCCTTTTTTTATAAAGGCTTTTAGCGAGTCTGTTCATGAGTTTGATCTCTTTGGAATAGTCGCCCTTTCCCTTATTGAGAATTTTCTGTACTTCGCGGTATGTGAAGCGCCGCTTGGATTTTATGACCGAAGGAGTAATTTTATGTTCTAAAATATCTCCCTCTTTTGACAGTGTCAATAATACAGAGAACGTATACCTCTCTTCATTCGGTTTCAGGCTGCAAAGCTCGTTTGAGATTCGCTCCGGCAGCATAGGCACAACATGATCGATCATATAGACACTCGTTCCTCTTTTGAGCGCCTCTTTGTCAAGAACACTGCCCTCTTTAACGTAGTGACTTACGTCGGCGATGTGCACTCCAAGTAAATAATTTCCGTTATCCAGCGTCTCGATCGACACGGCATCATCAAAATCCTTCGCTTCAACAGGATCTATCGTAAAACAGGTGAGGTTACGAAGATCAAGCCGATTTTTCTGTTCCTTTTTATCAAGCCCCTCTCTTAAGGATGCTGACTCTTTCTCAACGGATTTTGGAAACTTGGGGTTCAGCCCGAAAAGTGCGCATACCGATTCAAAATCTGTACCCGGATCATCCGGATACCCGATTATCCTCGTAACTTCTACCTTTGAACTATCAAGATAAGAATCACCTTCAACTAATTTAGCAACTATCTTTTGGCCGTTTTTACCCCCTCCTTCTTTCCCATAAATCACGGGAAGATTATTCTTGAGCATCCTCTCGTCGGGTGTAACAAACCACTTTCCACGCAATTTTCTGAGGGTACCGACGATTTCGGTTCGCTTTCTCTCAACAACGTCTACGATTCTTCCTTCCGGGTTGGGCCCGATACGGTGAGGAAATACTTCTACCTTCACTCTATCTCCGCTCAACGCTCCCTGCATTGCATCGGAGGAGATAAAGATATCAAGACCATCCTCGACTATCACGAATCCGAATCCCTTCATCGTCACCGAAAGAGCCCCCTCAAAATATTTTTCACTCCCCTTAGCGGCGTAACGTGACTTAGGATACTTCCTGATTTTACCGGATTCGCTCAGTGAATAAAGGAGTCGTTTAAATCGGACATACTCGTTTCCTGCAACCCCGATCGCTTTGGCAATTTCCTTCTGTTTGAACCTGCTTCCCCGGTTCAATTCGAGAAAATTTAATATTTTATCCTTAATATCGTCCAAAATCGTTTATTTCTACACATTCTCCTAAATTTGGTAAATATACCTTCAGAAATCGGGAAGTGCAATTATGATGAGATTGCTTGAGCCGGCAGGACTTTGCTGACCGAAACCTGTTAAGAATTATTTCTATTTTTCACCTGAGATAATAACAACCGACCCCCACCCCAGTAATCTAAACTTAACATTCGAGAAACCGGTATTCGCCAAAAGCAGTTCCAATTCATCCACACCGGGAACGTTCGAAATTGACTCCGGCAGGTAATCATATGCCGCTCGGTCTCCCGTAATAATACCTCCTAACGGGGGTATAATTTTCTTAAAATAAAAATTAAAGATTTTGCCTGTCAGAGATGATTTCATGTGGGCTAATTCCAACACTGCGAACCGACCTCCCGGCTTTAAAACCCTCTGTACCTCTTTAAACATCTCGGCGATACCGTCTACATTCCTCAAAGAAAAACCGGTTGCGACCGAATCAAAAGTCGAATCCGGAAACGGCAGATTAAGAGCATCCGTCCTGCTGAAAGAAAGTCTCCTCGTCACTGCCTTTCTCTTTGCCTTCATTCGTGCGACGTCCAGCATCCTTTCCGAGAAGTCAATACAGATAACCTTTTCGGCTCCTGATCTTGCGAATATCAATCCCAAGTCCCCCGTACCGCATGCGAGGTCCAACGCCATGCCTTTGTTCTTTCCGAGAGATTCTTTTACAGCCAAACGCTTCCATCGGCGGTGTAATCCGCCTGTCATGATGTCGTTCATAAGGTCATACCGGAGCGCAATGCTGTTGAACATCTTCCGGACGGCATCAGGTTTTTCATCCGAGATCCCGTCCCTCTTTTCGTATGGAATTACATTCACGCCTCTACCCATTTTTCTCTGCGTTCATCGAACCAATATAACATGAAATATCCTGAGTTTCTTCCGGCATCTATCAGTGGACTTCCGCCAAAATATCATGTTAATCCGAGCGATAGATGTTACATGTTGATTCCCCACCCTATAGCCCGGTCATTTATTACTGGGCTATCTTACACAACTCAGTGATATTTTCCGTTCAACTTTCTGACAATGGCCATACTATACCCAGACCGCTTTTCCGACGGCGTTTCCGCCGAAGCGGGTGCGTATCGAGTCGAGCGCGGCATTCAGGTCGACCAGCTTCTTCCTTTCCGCACTATCGGAGAAAAGCTCCGTCTGCCCTACGGGGCGTGAGAGTTTTCTCGCTTCCAGCTCAAGCGCGCGGATGCGAATCCGTCTCTTCACCGTACGCTCGAAAATATCCCGCGCGGCGGCGTAAACGTCGTCGTCGAGGAAAAGAGGATGCCGAAGCCGCACCCTTCCCCGCTCTTCTTTTTCGTCGGAATATATCACAAGAACGCGGAGCTCGCCGATTCGAACACTCCTCATGCGCACGCGGTAACCGATGCTTGACGCCATCCTTCCGAGCGATGCGAGGAGCAGGCGCCAGTCGTTGGTATCCTCGTCGAACGTCACATCTTCCCTTACCGTAGGTTGAATCTGCGGAACCCGCACAGGAGAAGCGTCTATCCCATTCGACTGACGGTGAACCAGGCGTCCGTCTTGCCCGAGCAGCATTAACATGTGTGCTTCGGAAACGGATGCCACATCTCCTATCCTTAGAAGATTGACCTCCCTCAGCGCTTCAAACAGAAGTTTGTTTACAGCCGGAAGTCTATACGTATGGTAAGGACTTATAAAGGATGCCTCTTCACCGCTTTCCACCTCCCGTATGGTCAGCGGCTTAGCAGCACGGGAGGCTATCTGGCTGGTAAGTTTATTGCTCGCCACGCCTATAGCTGTGCCGAGGCTCAGCCGCTCT
>JADFMS010000033.1 GCA_022563775.1 Fidelibacterota bacterium
AACCGCTGCTTCGATATTTTGCCCCGCCAACATCGTTCCGGTAGTTTCAATAGTGAGAGAGACAGAAACGGGTGTATCGGTGCCGAGTTCCTTATTAGCCGCCTCCACTGCCTGCAATATCGCCTTGATATTAAGCGTATCCTGAGATGTTTCTACTAAAAGATAGTCCACACCACCTTCTATCAAGCCCAATATTTGCGGGATGTATTGAGCGATCACTCCATCAAAATCTATTCCGCCGGTAACTTGAATCGTTTTTGTCGATGGTCCCATTGAACCTGCGACCCATAACGGTTTTCCGTCGCCGTATTTTTTGATCGCTTCGCACGCAAGTTCCGCCGCGCGACGATTTATTTCCCGGGTTTGAGATTCAAGTCCAAACTCTTCAAGAACTATACTTGAACCGCTGAACGTATTCGTCTCAATTATATCCGCGCCGGCATCTATATAAGTTTTATGGAGGTGCAGCACGAGTTCAGGGGAATGGATATTCAGCGCTTCATATAATCCTTCATACTGTTCCCCTCCGAACGGTTCAGGCGTATTTGCGACGTCGCCGAGCGCTGTGCCTGTCGCTCCGTCAAGCACCAATATCCGTTCTTTAAGAGTCTCTCTTAATTTTTTTATCCTGTCGGTCATGACCGCATTAATCCGTGTGAGCTCATTTCTTCCCTAACTGTCCGCCGCCAAGTGAATAATATTTAGAAGCTCCCGTGTTTACTCTCTCGGATGCGTTTCGTGTGTCGACAATGAATTTAGAATTATCAAATACCATCTGCCAGTCGATAGTAGAATGATCGGTAATGATGACCACACACTCGTACTCCTTCAGCATATCTTCATTCAGGTCGAGCGAAGCGCTTTCTATTGCGCCTTCTTTAAAAGATGGGATAAAAGGGTCTGAATATTCAATACTGTTAACTCCCTTTTCCAAAAGAGCTTCCCACACGTGGATACCCGGCGAGTTCCGCAGATCATCGATGTCAGGTTTATATGCGACTCCGATAATCAGTACCTTACAATTCGGCAGCGGAGTCGAGGACATCGAGAGCGCTTGAATGGTCATATCCGCAACATAACGAGGCATATTTTCGTTTGTCTTTGCCGCTTGCTCGATAAAATCAGAATAAAAATTATACTCTTTTGCTTTCCACGATAAATAATATGGATCTATTTGGATGCAGTGTCCTCCGATTCCCGGTCCCGGATTGAACTTCATAAATCCGAACGGTTTTGTGGAAGCGGCTCTTACCACTTCCCAAATGTCAATCCCTCCAATTCGGTCACACAGCATCGCCATTTCATTTATCATCGCTATATTCACGCTTCTGAAGATATTCTCGAGAAGCTTAGCCATTTCTGCGACTTCAGGACTCGATACCTTAATTACATCATTCGTGACCATCAACAAAAGGTTGGAAGCTTCTTCAGTGCATTTTTTCGTGACACCTCCTAAAACTATAGGCGTATTCTTAAAATTATACTTTTCACTCCCGGGATCGACCCTTTCCGGAGCGAACGCTACATGACCGTCTGTTCCTATGTCGATTCCCGCTGCTTCCATCTTAGGCACAATGAATTCCCGAGTTGATCCCGGATAGGTGGTACTTCTGAGAATGACCAAATGTCCTTTTCGGAGATAGGGAGCAATTCCGTCAACTACACTCTGAATAAAACTTACATCAGGAGTTTTATGAACAGTGACCGGTGTAGGGACACAGATTATTATTGAATCGGTATCCTTAACGGCAGATATATCTGTCGTGGCGGTTAACGTACCTTTCGTGACAACAGCTGATAAGTCTTCGGAAGAAATATCTGAGATATAACTCTCACCCTTGTTTATTTTTTTGATCTTTGAATCGTCAACATCAATTCCGACCGTATTCACTCCATTCTTCGCAAATTCCGCTGCCAATGGAAGTCCAACATATCCCAAACCGATTATTGACAATTTATTGTTTCCGTAACCCATACTGACCTCTTTTATTAATATCTGAATATCTGATTCAATTGATTAACTTTTTTTGAACATAAAATTTATGCCTTTTTTATTAGGCGGAACCATCTACCTCCGATTCAATTTCTTTAAACGTCATCTGGTGCTTCCAGTAATAATACAATCCTACCAATGTAACGGGAATATAATTTACCGCGTGCAAAATTACAGAAAATGCCCTTGCCATATCGCCTGCAAGCCCGAACAATGCCATTGACGCTACCACCATTCCGTGAAAAGTACCTACATATCCCGGAGCAGATGGAATCGCAACGGCGAAAGTAATAAATACCAAAACCACAAATGATTCAATTATGCCGTAGGAATAACCGAACGCCTGAAATGTGAACCAGACTGTAGAGATGTAAATGGGCCAGTGCAAAACAGAAATTAACAGCAATCCGAAATACTTTTTGTATTGAGATACTATCTGTAACCCTTCAGAAAAACTTGCTATTTTTTTTGCAACTGTCGATGCCCACTTATCAGGCATAGGGGCAAGCAAAAAAGCGGTAAATCGAACTACGTATTCACTTTTAAACTGCATGAAAAAAGTAAATAAGACAAGTATGACCACTATCAAAAGCGTTGCATAGCCGACTCTTGTAGCCCAAGTAGGAAATCTTGGAAAGTAAGATAAGACCAATCCCAATGCCCCTAATGTAGTGATCAGATCAAGAATTCTTTCTAATAGAAGTGATGCGATGGTCGTAGACTTTGTTATTCCTGTATCTTTTGAGAATGAATAAGCCCTTACTAAGTCACCAAGTCGGAATGGAAGTATATTATTCCCCATATATCCTATCATAGTAGAAGAAAAAGTTTTGTTGTATGAAACCTCCTGCACAGGTTCTAATAACATTTTCCATCTGACCGCGCGAATTGCAAAACTCGCGATAACGCTAATAGCTCCGGGAATCAACCATAAATAATTAATTGAAAGCAGCGAATCCAGGAAATCGCTCCAATTCACATCCTTAAAAGCAAAATAAAGGAAGACGAAGCTGATCACAACTCCTGCTGCGAGTCTTTTCTTCATTTTTCTGTAACCATTTTTAGGATATTTTTATGCATAAAGTAAAGTTTTCCCCTCTCGAATAAAGATGGGAATTCAATTTAATGGGAGTATTCAGATCCTATTCGATGGGAGTAGCTTCGTCCACAAGCATCACAGGAATATCATCGTCAATTCGATAGGATAAATTACAAGTATGGCAATCGAGTTTTGATTCTTCTTCAAAATACTCAAGATCGCCTTTGCATTTTGGACACGCTAATATATCTAATAGTTCTTTTTTCAGCATATTTTCGCTTTCTTCCCTAATTCGTTAAAAATCTGCCGTAATTTAATCTTTTGTCCCCCAATGTGCAAGGATATGCTAAAGAAATCCATTAAATGACCAAAAATTAACGCCGCAGCATCTCGGAGAGTTCTGTCATGTCTTTTACCGTTATAATGTCCTGTCCGTCAGATTTTATTTCTTTTGCGTCATATGGTCTTTTTCGCCACACAAAATCCATCCCGCATACTCTTGACGCCTCATAATCCGATTGTGCGTCACCGACAAATAACATCTCTTCCATCGGTATGCCCCATTCACTGCTGAAATTTCTGACTATTTCCTCTTTGCTTGAAGGAGCGCCATATACGCCGTCAAAAAATCGTGTAAGGTCTCTTTTGTCGAAAATTTGTTTCAGTTCCCAATCAGGAGTTCCGGAAGCTATAAAGTGTTTCCGCGAACCACGTTCAGCGGTGATAATTTCATCCGCTCCACTTACAAGGGGAATATACAGCATCTGTTCATAAACTAAATCAGAGTAGCTTTCAACCATCTCTTTCTCCTTTTCAACTGACAGCGGCGCCCTAAGAAAATTTTTATAAATGTAAGGAACTTTCACCTCCCTCGAAATTCCTTCATTTTGAAGATGGTATTCCTTTATCTCATCCCAACTGTCAGGATATTCAGAGAAAAGCTCCTTAAATGCTTCTGTTTTCATCTCAATGGATTCGACGAGGGTGCCGTCAAAATCAAATGCTATCGCTTTATAATTATCTTTTAAACCCAAGTTGTAAATATACGCATATGTTATTGTGTTAACTGCATTTAGAATATATTAATAATATGAGAATTTAGACTATTTTGAGCCAGACATCGAGTTTTCAAGTGTTGCGAAATCAGGCAGCAATTTTATGTATGATTCCTTAAGACCCTCCACTATGACCTTAGTATTACCGAGTACAGGCATGAAATTTGTGTCGCCGCTCCATCTTGGAACTATATGCCAGTGAATATGCTCCTCCAAACCGGCGCCGCCTGCTCTGCCGAGATTTAGTCCGATATTATAACCATCGGGGTTAAGCATGGAATTAAGGATCTTCATGCAGCCTGCTATGAGTTCCTGACTCTCACTCCGTTCTGATTCGGTCAGAGCTGTAAAATCTGAAAGGTGCCTGTAAGGACAAACCATTAGATGAGCATTATTATATGGATAAAGATTCATAACTACAAAAAAGGTCTTTCCGCGCATGAGAACGAGATTTTTCTCATCTTCTTTTGAATCGATCTTGTCGCATAGAAAACACCCTTCTGAATCGCTTCGCAATTCTCTCTCGATATATTCCATCCGCCATGGCGCCCAAAGTCTGTTCTCAGATTCCTGCATACTGCCTCAATTAAATCACTTTTATCATGCGATCACTCTTCTTCGCTGCTCATCTTCTTTATTATATTCTTCCCGACATCTGACGTCGTTTCTTCATAATGCGAAAAACTTTGGCTGTGGATGCCTCGCCCTGCTGTTATTGAACGCAAAGAGGTCGAATATTTGTATAACTCGGCAAGCGGTACTTTTGCGTTTATAATCTGAAAATGACCATCACCGTCCATACCGCCGATCTTACCCCGCCGTGAAGTCAGGTCGCCCATCACATCTCCCATATGTTCTTCAGGAACTTTCACCTGTATATCGTAAATCGGTTCAAGTATTACAGGTTTGGCATTCAGGAATGCTTGTTTAAACGCCATAGCTCCCGCTATCTTGAAAGCAACATCAGAGGAATCAACTGCGTGATAGGAACCGTCATAAACAGTCGCTTTGACATCCACTATCTTGCTCTCTGCTATTATCCCTTTTTCAATCGATTCTATAATTCCTTTTTCAACCGATGGGATAAATTTTGTGGGAATAACCCCGCCTACTACCTTATTCACAAATTCATTTCCTGTCCCTCTTTTCAAGGGTTCAACCTTTACGTGAGCGTCTCCGTATTGACCTCTGCCGCCGGATTGTTTTTTATATTTTGCTCTATGATCACCCGAAGATTTTATAGTCTCTCTGTAAGGAATTTTTGGCGGTGTTTTATCTAAACTTACATTGAACCGATCCTTTAATCTGGAAAGAATTACCTCCATATGCAGTTCACCCTGTGAGTGAAGAACCATTTGAGAGAGTTCGCTGTCGATCTCCAGATGAAAAGAGGGATCTTCTGCGTGAAGCGCTGCCAAACCTGTGCCGATTTTATCCTCTTCCCCCTGTTCTTTTGAGCTGATCGCAACGCTAAGGACTGCTTCGGGGTACTGGGTCGGCTCATACACAATTTGAGCGTGTGAATCGCTTAGGGTATCACCCGTGTGAGTATTTTTCAATTTCACCACAGCAGCGATATCTCCCGCATTAACGTGCGCTGTTTCTTTTCGTTCGTGACCTTTAATAACGTATATTTGAGCTATACGTTCATGTTTGTTCTGAGTCGAATTGGTCAGATCCATGCCGGATTTAATTGTGCCTGAATAGACTCTGAAGAAGGACAGGTCTCCTACATGAGCTTCACTCACCGTTTTAAATATGAACGCTGATGCTGTCTCGTCTTCAGAAACATTTCTTTCTATCAGATCACTGCTTCCCGGTTTGGTTCCGGATGGTTTCGCTACATCGGTCGGAGCGGCGCCATAACTTGATATTGCCGAAAGAAGACCTTTGACCCCCATATTTTTTTCCGCAGAGACACAAAAGAGCGGATGAATAGTCCCCGACGCAATTCCTTTCGTAATACCGGAGATCAGCTCTTCATCGGAAAGTTCTCCTGAATCGAGATATCGTTCAAGCAGATCATCATCTGTTTCTGCAGCGGAATCGATCAGAGCTTGCTTTAATTTAGCGGCGCGCGCTTCATGTTCTTCAGGTATATCACTCAATTCTTCATTGCCCTTACCGTCCTTAGAAAATTTAATCAACTTCCCTCTGAGAACGTCCACTATGGAATCAAAACCCGGACCCTCGTTGATAGGAAATTGCACAGGCAATACGCCGCTCCCAAGCCGCTTCGAGGTTACGTTGATAACCTTTTCAAAATTTGAGTTTTCTTTATCAAGCAGATTAACGACCAAGAGAGTACCCAAACTCCGTTCCTTGGCAAATTCCCAAGCTTGTTCTGTCCCTACTTCTATCCCTGAAACTGCGTGTACGGTTATGAGAGCCATGTCGGATACCCGGAGAGCGCTTTTTACTTCCCCCACAAAATCGGAATATCCGGGTGTATCAAGAACGTTCATCTTAATATCATTGAATTCAAATTGGTTCAAAGAACTTTGAAGGGATATTTTTCGTTCCTTTTCGTCATTTCTGTAATCTGAGGTGGTGGTCCCCTCATCTATGCTTCCTTGTCTGTTTATCGCCCCCGATGAAAATAACATCGCTTCGGTAAGAGTGGTTTTTCCTGAACTCGAGTGCCCGATTAAAGCTAAGTTTCTTATATCTTTAGATTTATATTCTTTCAATCTTGATCTCCTTAGTTTTTATCTAACATTCGTAATGAAATTTTAATCACTTTACCGGATGCATCTTTAGGCAGTGCAGATACGAATTCCACTAAATCAGGCGCTTTAAATGATGCCATCCGTTCAATGCACTGATCTTTTATATTCTTCTTCGTCATTTTCCACTCTTTTCTATACCCTAACTCTTAAAACCCGGAGGCGTATACATCAACTTCTTCATGCGATTGATGAGAAGTATAACTTTTTTCTCCCGATATCAGGAATAAACCGTCGGGATCTTTTTTCAAATTTTCCTTGAGATAGTCTTGTAGTTTCATACATAATTCTCTTAAAAATAGCCATTTACTATAAGTAAATTAATTTGCACTGTCAAGCTCTTATCATTGTTTTGCTAATCCCGAGATCATTATGCAAATCAATGTAATATCATCAGACCGCTGATCGCCGTTATTAGTAAATTTATTCAGGTCGTACAATATCTCCTCGCTCAATTTCGTCGCCGAGACTGCCTTTGTTTTGATCAATAGTTGTTCGAGCCTTTCATATCCGTAAAAATTGCCTGAACGATCTTCCGCTTCCGTAACTCCGTCTGTATATAAAACTAAAAAGTCGCCTTCAACGAATTCGGTTACTTCCGACAGATATTCTCCATCTGTTACAAATCCTATTGCAGGACCTCCCACCTTCAGTAATTCGATCTCGCCGCTTTTTCTACGCACTATCGGAGGGTTATGCCCCCCGTTACAGTATGCTAATTTTTTATCGTCAGGATCATATACACCATAGAAAAATGTCGCATACCTGTCATCCGTTGTATTATCATAAATTATTCCATTGAGATTGGAAACCAGACTTTCTACGGGAAGATTGGTTCTCGCCAAACTTTTATAGGAAGCATATAAATTCGCCATCAGAATGGCAGCGGGAACACCTTTGCCGGAAACATCCCCGATTGCCAAAGAGATTCGACCGCTGGCAAATTGGGAAATATCATAGAGATCGCCGCCGACCAATTTGCTCGGGATTGTCCACGCCTCTATCTCTAATCCCGGAAAGGAGGGAAGATTGGTGGGAAGCAGTGCTTTTTGGATGTCCGCAGCGATCGTCAGGTCCCGTTCGAGCTCCTCCTTCTCCTTTGATTCCTTAAAAAGAATTGCGTTATCTATTGCAACCGCAGCTATATTGGCAATACCTGTCAACATCTCAAGATCATCGAAACCGTAAGCATAAGTCTCATCTTTTTCCACGTTGAAAGCGCCGATAACATGACCTCTTCTTATCAGCGGCACACAGATCTCTGAACCTGTTGTTTCTCTTACCGGAATATACGCAGGCTCATATGCCACATCGGGTATAAGGATCGCCTTTTTTTGTTCGATACTTATCCCTATTACTCCCTTACCAATTTTTAGATCAAGTTCTTTTAATCTCTTCTGGTCATATCCTACCTGATGCCGGTTAATGATTTTTTTATCTTTACCTTTTACGAGAAATATCCCCGCCGCATCAAAGCTGATCACTCCTGAGAGATACTCCAAAATTGATTTCAATAGAGCTTCCGCATCATCAAGAGCTGATAACTTCTCTGACAATCCCAACATGGTATTTTTACGAACAGATTCTTTTTCGAGTATAGAATTCAACTTACTCATTCTCAACTGTTTACTCAGTGTATTAAGCGCATCTCTAAAAGTATTCCCGCTCTCTCCGGCGAAATGACTCTCGTTCAGAGTTTCAGAAAAGATCATTCCCACAGGTTTATCATCAATTTTCAGGGGAATTACATAACTGAAACCTTTTTCAATACACAATAGGCACAATCTTTTATTTTCCACAGTTCGAAAATACAGGTCTTTCTCTAATTTCAAATAATCATCTGTTGAAGTGATAAGTTCTTCAAAATTCCCACCCCCTAATACGCTTAATTTCAGATCTTTTCCATCTTCGGCGCCGTATATGGCATCCTGAGTGTAAGCTTTTCCGCTATCCATAAAGATAGATGTCATCTTCATATTGAAATCAACCGATAGAAGTTCAGCAATTCCCTTTACGAATCGGGAATAATCTGAACCATATTCATGTGAGGATGTATAACTGATTAATTTATCCAAACCCGGATGGGTGGATTCGGGTGATAGATTCTTTAATAGTTGTTCATACAGATTGTTCAGATAAGAATAGCTCAGCAGAATCAATGAAACATGAATCATAAAAAACGGTAAGCCGTCAATAGCTTTCAGTTGGAGTTTTTCATAGCTCCAGAAGAGTATAAAATAAGTGGCGAACAGTAATAATTTTGTCAGTAAATTCCGGAGCTTTCGAGTCAAGAGGACTCATCCTCTTTTTCCTTTTTCACTTCGTTGGACTCAAGCAGCTTTCTCAGTTCAGGAAGAACATATATGTTTCCCAAATCCATCCTCCCTAACCCTCTCGAAAGCACGGCAATCTTTTTATCCAAACTGGCTTTTCTTTGGATAATTACTTGACCATCCTCGTTGATGATACAAAGATCTCCCTGAAAATCTCCATGTTCATACCGTACATCCAGACCAAGTTTCTCCGCAAGGTTTTCCAGTTCGATTAACAATTTTTCAGCTTTCATCAGAGATATTTTTTGAATAATCCTTTTTTTAGCGATTCTACCATATCTTTTATTTCTTGAGCTTTATCCCGGGGAGCGACGAGAAAAGCATCGTCGGTAGCTACCACGATCATATTTTTAAGCCCTATCGTAGCGACAAATTTCCCCGAGGCTTTAATCAAAGTATTCGTAGTGTCAATTGTGATTGCATCGCCGTCTATGACATTTCCCTGTTTATCTTTTCTGCTTAGCGAGTACAGAGCTTCCCACGAGCCGAGGTCATTCCATTCAAATTCGCCTTTGACCATGTGAACGTTTTGTGATGCTTCCATTACGGCATAATCTATTGAGGTAGCTCTGATGACGGAAAACGCTTTTTTCAATTTAGCGGCAAAACCCTTGGAGTTAAAATGGCCGGAAAGTTTGGCAAGAGGTTCATAAATTTCCGGTATGTTTTCTTCCATTTCCCGTAAAATCGCTGATGCTTTCCAGATGAACATTCCACTGTTCCAAAAGAAATCACCGCTCTTAATAAATCGCTTTGCAGTTCCGTATGTCGGTTTTTCTGCGAATGCCCTGACTTTATAACTTCCCTGATTTTCTTGAGTGAGTATTGCCTGAATATAGCCGTACGCTGTTTCAGGTCCCTTCGGGGTAATCCCGATGGTCACTAAACCGTCAGTTCGTTCTGCGGTTTTTCTGGCTCGCTTAACAGCTTGAGCAAATTTAGTTTGATTCCTTATTACATGATCGGCTGGAAACACTGCCATGACGGCATCCGCATCAATATCCCTTATGTACAAAGCTGCGAGACCAATTGCGGGGGCGGTATTGCGGGCTTTAGGCTCGATAAGTATGTTCCGGGATTTTAATTCGGGGATTAGATCCTGAACTCTTTTGGATAAGATCTTATTTGTTACCACGATAATATTTTCAGCCGGCACGATTTTTATTATCCGGTCATAGGTCGCTCGAAGCATGGTAATCTTACCGACCATATTTAAAAATTGTTTAGGTTTGTGCGATCTACTGGCAGGCCAGAATCGTTCTCCGCGTCCCCCTGCAATAATTACTGCATACATCAAATCATTCCTCAGCGATATCTAAAACTGATATTATCATTTCTTGCTTAATTTATCACAATAAAACACTGCCTTGAAAGACATTTTTTACGGCTCCTTCCAATATTACCTCACCCTCGACATCGCTTTTATCAACCAATAACACACCACCCGGGAAAATAAGTTCAATCGGAAAGTCAACAGACTTAGTCTGGTTCAGCATTAGGGCAACAGCAACGGCGCCCGTTCCGCATGAATTGGTTTCGTTTTCCACTCCCCTCTCATACGTTCTGACAAAATATTTATTATCCATTATCTTCAGAAAATCAACATTGGCGCCATTTTCAAATAAGCGGTCGTACCTGATCTTTCTTCCAACGGTTTTCAGATCATCTTCTTCAGCCTCAATTAATTCGGTGACAAAGTGCGGCGAACCTGTATCAATAAAATATCCGTCCCTTCCGTCGACGGTGCAATTATTTCCTTCCGCGTCTGCACTGATAGTTATGCGAACTAAATAATTATTGACCCATCCCCTGTGCCCGCCATCAGAAGCGCTGAATTTCAGTTCGGACTTATTCAGCAGATCACTTGCAAATTTCACCGCGCACCTCGCTCCATTTCCGCACATTCCGCCTTCACTGCCGTCCGCGTTCAGATATCTCATATGGAAATCATATCCCGGTTTTTCCATGATGATCAAAATACCATCCGCTCCCACGCCTGCTCTCCTATCACAAATTTTTCTGACTATTTTTTCATCGAACTCGGGCAGTGTTTCGGACATACCGTTAAATAGAACGAAGTCGTTCTCTGTTCCATGCATTTTTATGAACTTGACTTTATTTTCCAATCAGATTCTTCTTCCTGAAATCGATCGTATGCCCGGATGTTTCCCAGCGTGAACGGACACTGACCGTATCCGGACTCTGAAAATACAATTCTGCATTCAGATAAGGGGCATAACTTCCCAAACTGTACACACCGTTCTGATCACTGTCTGCAAAAATGTCAAGGAAGTATTTACCCGGAAGCACATTCTCCATTCTGAATTTTCCCTCTGCACCGACTTTTGTGACGATTTTTCTCCCTCTTCCCCTCACCTTATTGGCTGATATATATAACGGTATGTCAAAACCTGTATCGGTAATTATTGTGCCGCTAATCACCCCGAAAGTATCGGTGTTTACGGTTCTAAACTCCATCGTCCAGATTGAATCAGCAGCCGGATTTCCCGAAAGATCCATTACTTTTTCAAGATCAATATTTAAGGAATAAACCGTATTCGATGCCCAGCCATTTTCGGGATAGGCTTCCCAAACGTTGGGATATATTGAATAAAGCGTATAAGACACATTTTCGCTATCCGCATTAAGAATAGTAAGGGAAGATTCCTTACTCTCTTCTGTAATGGCTTCGCTGAAATTGATCTTTAACTTTTCATCAAGATAGAAGTTTATAGATCCCGATCCTTTATCTACGCCGAGCAGCTTTGGAGGTACGCTATCTCTATTCGCAGAAAAGGTGAATGATTTTAGCACGGATGAGCTATCCACACTGTTTCCCGAGCTGTCTTTGAAAGCTCCCAAGTATAACTTGAATTCCAACTCCGAACTTTGCTCTGCAAATTGTAGGTGTACTATATTTTTATTCTCCACATCGGGATAAATTGAAATCGGATAAATTTTATTCTCGTAGGTAGAATCGCTTATCCAAATTGAATCTGTTGAGGTCGGGAAGACTAAGGGTTCAAGAGCTCGGAATTGTAATTGGGAATTATCTAAAGGAATAATAGTTAAAACTCTGGGTTTAAGAGTGTCAACGCTGCTGAATTTGTAAAATGACGTGAATGAGGATGAATCCTCTTCGGAGATTATAATATCAGGCCACGGCGAAATGGCAATTCCATCTTTTGCGCTGTTATATTGCCGATCGCCGTTTTTATCCTCTATGGCAAACAGCCGATATTTTCCGTCAGATAAGAATTTGAACCGGAATATACCCTCATTTGACAATTGAGTGATGTAATCGGGTTTGAGTGTATCAGGGTCAACGCTCGAACTCTCATCCAACAAATAGGCGAAAATGAGAGTTTTCTCGATCTCATATTTACCGTACATCTTTCCCGATATACTCCCATTATCAATTTTATTCCCGGTTGAAAATGCGAGCGTGTAAGTTTCATCGAGACTTATCTTATGCGCATCCATGGCATTACTGCCGATAGTCACTACGTATGTTTTTTCCTCCTCAAGCTCTTCGGTAAATCGTATCTCGAGTTTTTTGTATCCCTTCCAAACAAATATCGGATCTTCCTTTGGTGTAGGAGAGATAAATACCGAGTTAACAACACTTCCCCGATTCATATTTTCGTTGAATTTCAGCAGTACCGTCAGATCTCTGCTGACGTTTAAAGAACGAGGTTCAGGATCTACATCAATTATTCGAGGAGGAATATCGTCCACAGGACCGCCTGATACCGGTCCTTTGTATGCGCAGCTGTTTACGATAAGCATAAAACAAAAATGTACGATTAAACTGATAAGAGTTAGTTTTTTCGGCATTTTATAAATAATCCACCTTAATTGTCGGCGCTGAATAGATTTTTGTTTTGGGTAACCCTCCAAACGGTAATTTATTCCCTGCAAAGTTTGTTTGAAAGTTTTTTTCTAAACACTTGTTATATTATTTTTTTGACCAATATTCTTCTAATTCAACTCCAAGCCCATCTGCCATTCGGTTTACGAATGCAAAATAGCCGTTTACCATTACTATATTCAGTATTGCTTCATCCGTTATTCCTACTTTTTTGAGTGTGTCAACATCGACTTTTGTCATTTTGGAAGGGGTTTTGGTGATTTTTAACGAGTATTGCACAATCGCTTTCTCCCGTTCTGTAAGAAAATCGGGCAGTTCTGTTTTCTGTAGTTCCTCAACGATATTATCCATTTTGCTTAACCTGCGGAGAGCCTCTCCGTGATGAACAATTCAGTAATGGCATTCGTTATAGATAGAAACTACAGTCGCGATCAGTTCCCTTTCCTTCCGAGAGAGATCGGTGCGGCCGAACATGATATCTCTATAAAATTCAAGATGAGAAGCCATGGTCGAGGGAATCAAGCTGTGAATTTGAATGATATGATCTATTTTACCCGGTTCGTATTGCAATGGTTCAAACACTTCTCTTAATTCACCCTCGGATTCTTCATACGATATCATATTTATCCATGACATGGTTAAATTTCTCCTTTATCCATTACCGGAATCAAATTCCCGACTTATTCATAACTGATTTTTGATTTCCGTTATCAAGCAGCATATCAATAACCTCCGCTACAGCCCCTTCTTCATTTGTGCGGTCAGTGATCAGATCAGCTCTTTCTTTCAAACCGTCTGTCGCATTTGCCACGGCAATGGAGAGACCTGCCTCATTGAACAGTTCATAATCGTTCAGATAATCACCAACTGCAAGAACCTCGTCCTGAGAAAGTTCATAGTACTCCCGGAGAAATTTCAAGCCTCTCCCTTTAGAATCGCCCGTGCTCTTTATTTCGAGAAAATTAAGCGGGTAACGCGGAGATGGAAAACCGAATGTCGTAATATCGCACTTTGTCTCACCGTTTAAATTCCCGGCAATTTTATCCAATATATTAGTCTCTCCGACAAGCAATATTTGATATATCTTTCTATAGCTTTCGAGATCAAATTCCTTCACCTCATTAATATTTACTGCCCACAATTCGAGATATTTTAAAATCTCGGGATCATTTGCCTTATGGCGTATATTATCACCCTCGTAAATAAATTTATGCACCGGCGCTCCGTCGAATACAGTTAGAATATCCCTGACGCAGTGGTGACTCAGAGTTTTTTCATAAAGTATTTTTCCTGTGCGGGATTCTGCGATAACTGTTCCGTTCAGACTTACGATCGGGATGTCAAGTTCGAGCGCATTGGCAAATGGCGCTGCCGCCGCAAACATTCTTCCCGTTAAAAATGATATGTGATAACCTGCGTGTTTCGCCTTCGCGATCGCCTCGCTTACTTCCGGGATTATCTTTTTATCTTCAGTCAGAGTCGTTCCATCAAGATCAAGCGCCAAAAGCTTTATTTTATCGAGTCGTTTTTTCAACTCTTCGGTTAATGATCGCATTATTCCTTTTCACCTATCTCAGAATAGAATTCGGCGCGAAAATCATCAAAATTTCCTCCGACGATCGCTTTTCTCATATCGCTCATCAGAGTGTTAAAATAATGCAAATTATGCAGTGTGGCTGCTCTTCCTGCGAGTGTCTCCTTCATCTTGAACAGATGCCTGAGATACCCTTTAGAATAAGATTTGCAGCTGCTGCAGGTGCAGCCTTCTTCTATGGGGTCTTTATCCGTCTTATATTTCGAATTATTCAGGTTTAGCTTGCCTGACTTGGTGTAGACCGTACCCTTCCTGCCGTTACGGGTAGGAATTACGCAGTCGAACATATCTATCCCGCGCGCAACGCATTCTATGAGGTCTTTCGGCCTGCCCACACCCATTAGATAACGGGGTTTGTCATTCGGCAGTAAAGATGTATTGAACTCACATATTTCATACATGATATCTTCCGGTTCGCCAACCGCAAGTCCGCCAACGGCATATCCATCGAAGCCGAGTGATACAATTTCTTTTGCGCTTTTTTCCCGTAATTCTTTATAAGTCCCCCCCTGAACTATCCCGAATAAAAACTGTTCATCGCCGTAGAGAGGTTTCGAGGATTCGAATGACTCCTTAGAAAGGGCAGCCCACTTGGCAGTTCTTCTCTCTGCCTTGGATACGTAATCCAAACTGCTCGGATATGGAGCGCATTCGTCAAACGCCATTATAATATCTGCTCCTATCGTCCGTTCGACATTCATTACCATTGAAGGAGTGAACCGGTGCTTTGTGCCATCCACATGATCGCGGAATGTAACGCCATCATCATCAATCTCCCGGATTTTGGCAAGGGAAAACACTTGAAACCCACCGCTGTCAGTGAGTATAGGACGATCCCAACCGATAAAATTGTGTAAGCCGCCCATCTCTTTTATCGTTTCTAAGCCGGGTCGAATGTACAGGTGATACGCGTTTCCTAATATTATTTGGGATCCGGTTTCTTTTAACTCAATGGGAGAAAGAGATTTAACCGCTCCATAAGTGCCTACAGGCATGAATACAGGTGTATTTATTACGCCGTGTCCTGTATGCAGGACTCCTGCCCGGGCGCCCCCTGAATGATCGGCTTCTAACACGAAAAATTTATCGATCAAAGCACTTTGGTAAGAGCCTCCGAAACAGAGGCGACCTCCGTGAGTCTCATTCCTTTGGGAGGTTTGAATGCATCCTTTTTTGTCTTAGGTATAACGGCATGCTTAAATCCAAGATCATATGATTCTTTCAATCTTCTGCTCAAAAATGAAACAGGCCTTACTTCTCCTCCAAGCCCCACTTCACCGATAATAACTATTCCATCATCTATAGGCTTGTCTTTGAAGCTCGATGCCATTGCCATCACTATACCTAAATCGATGGAAGTTTCCGAAATTTTAAGCCCACCGGTCAGATTGACAAATACGTCACTCATACCAAGCATAAGTCCGGCTCTTTTCTCCAATACGGCTATCATCATAGATAATCTCCTGTTATCAACGCCTGTCGTATTTCGCTGCGGAGTCCCGTATGAAGAGCGGCTTACCAAAGCCTGTATTTCTATAAGTATCGGACGCGTCCCTTCCATGCTTGCAACAACAACTGACCCGGGAACCATCTCCTCCCTGCCTGTTAGAAAAAAGACCGATGGATTCTTTACTTCTACGAGTCCCTTGTCTCTCATTTCAAATACGCCGATTTCGTTGGTTGCCCCGTACCGGTTTTTTATGCATCGCAGAATACGGTAAGAGTTCAACTTCTCACCTTCCATATAGAGTACCGTATCAACTGTATGTTCGAGCATTTTGGGACCGGCTATAGAACCCTCTTTGGTGATATGACCGACAATAAACACGCTGTTACCAGTGGTCTTTGCCATTTTGAGAAGCATTCCCGCCGTTTCGCGAACTTGAGAGACGCTTCCGGCAAAACTCTCAAGGTTATCTGTATAAGCCGTCTGGATCGAATCGACAATCAATAATCCATTTGTTTTTGTATAAAGATATTGGAGCACTATGTCTATATTGTTTTC
>JADFMS010000078.1 GCA_022563775.1 Fidelibacterota bacterium
TGAGCGGAAAAAACCGAGATTTTTTATCAGTTCAAAGTTGTCTTCGATCTTTTTCCCGAATCCGATTCCCGGATCGACTATTATCTTGCTCTTGTCAATTCCTGCTTGAATCCCAATATCTATAGATTCTGACAGATAATTTTTGATTTCTTCAAGCATATCATCATACTGAGGATCTGATTGCATATCTCGTGGAGACCCTTTGATATGCATCAGAACGACCGGAACTTCCTTTTCGGCAGCCAAGTTCGCCATTTCCTTGTCGAACCTTAACCCGCTGATATCATTAATCATCGAAGCTCCCGCGCTGATTGCTTCCCTTGCTACGTCTGATTTGTATGTATCTACAGAAATCGGAACGTCAATTGAGTTGGTTAATTCACTGATAACCGGAATAACTCTATCGAGCTCTTCTTGAAGCGATACAGGGTCAGCTCCCGGACGAGTGGATTCGCCGCCAATGTCGATAATATCAGCTCCCTCATTTGCCAAAGCTATTCCTCTTGCAACGGCTTTATCTTTTTCGAGGAACATACCGCCATCAGAAAAAGAATCGGGCGTCACGTTGAGAATTCCCATCACAAGTGTTCGCCCGTTAAATTTGAGAAGATAATCACCCGTTTGAATTGCGAGTGGGCTTACCTTCTGTTCGCTCAATTTCTTATTCCCGGTACGGCAGACAGTCCGTCATTTGTTTTACTTTTCTTTCCCCTCTTTCGCTTTTTTGCTTGCCGAAGTTACCTTCTTACGTTTAGTTTTTTGTTTTCCATTCCCTCTGTTCAAGGGTGCAAGTTTTTTACCCGCTATGAGAGCGTCAAGCTCTTTGCTGTCTATAATTTCTCTTTCTAACAATCCTGCGGCAATCCGTTTGAGAGCAGGTGTCCTCTTCTTCAGGATAGTTGTTGCTCTCTCTTCGGCTTTCAAGACGATTGCGCGCACTTCGCTGTCAATCTCCTTCGCCGTCTGTTCACTATAGTCCCTATGCTGCGATATCTCCCTGGCGAGAAATATTTCTTCTCCTTTTTTGCCGAATGTGAGCGGTCCGAGTTTATCGCTCATTCCCCATTCGCAAACCATTCTTCTTGCCAGCTCGGTCGCTCGTTCGATGTCGTTTCCGGCGCCCGTCGTATAATCATTATAGATAAGTTTTTCCGCAGCTCTTCCGCCGAGCAGTATAGCAAGTTGAATGTTAATCAGTGTTCTTGAATAGTTGTGTCTTTCATCAATAGGCAGTTGATGGGTCACTCCTAACGCTCCCCCTCTCGGTATTATAGTTACCTTATGAATCGGATCGGCTTCCGGAATAGACCTCGCAACTAAAGCATGTCCCGCTTCATGGTAGGCGGTGATCATCCGTTCAGTGTCGCTAATTATCATACTCGTTCGGGCAACCCCCATCATTACCTTGTCCTTAGCGTCTTCAAAATCTTCGACTTCGACCACATCCTTGTCTTTGCTTGCCGCCAAAAGCGCCGCTTCGTTGACCAGATTAGCCAAATCTGCGCCTGACAAACCCGGCGTTCCTTTCGCAAGAACAGATAGATCTATATTTTTAGCCATCTCAATATTACGAGTATGGATCTCCAATATCCCTTTTCTGCCCCGAACATCGGGATTTCCAACAACCACTAATCTGTCAAATCTTCCCGGCCGAAGCAGAGCTTTATCCAAGACATCCGCTCGATTTGTAGCTGAGAGTAGAATTACGCCTTCGGTAGATTCAAATCCGTCCATTTCAACCAACAATTGATTTAGAGTCTGTTCTCTTTCGTCATGACCTCCGCCAAGTCCCGCTCCTCTCGTTCTTCCGACCGCATCAAGTTCATCGATAAATATAATACACGGCGCGTTCTTTCTACCTTGTTCAAAAAGGTCCCTGACTCTTGAAGCCCCGACACCTACAAACATTTCGACAAAATCTGCGCCGCTGATACTGTAGAACGGCACTCCCGCTTCTCCGGCTACCGCTTTGGCAAGCAGAGTTTTCCCTGTACCGGGAGGTCCGGTTAGAAGAACTCCTCTTGGTATCCTACCTCCAAGGCGACCGAATTTATCCGGGTTCTTTAAAAATCCTATCACCTCTTGAAGCTCATGCTTCGCTTCGTCAGCTCCTGCAATATCATCAAAAGTCACTTTTTTATCTTTGTCTGTTATAATGCGCGCTTTACTCTTCCCAAACGAGAATATTCCCTTTTGACCGCCCCCTTGCATCCTTCTCATCATTATGAACCAAAAAGCAAATATCAGTATCCAGGGGCTTAACTGTAGAAGATATCCAACCCAATCCATCGATTTAACTTTGAAATTATATTTTAGACCCACCCCGTCCCACTCTGCAAGAACTTCAGGATCAGCGTAATTTTCGGGCAGGATCACTTTAAATTTCTCTTCTATTACGACAGTAGTGGAATCCCCTGCCCCGCCTCTTTTCGATAGCCTCATCACAGTGACAGGAGAATACAGTTCACCGTGAAACTCATTTTCAATGATGGTAGCTTGTTGTATGATCCCGCCAAGCAAAAATGATCTGAATTCGGAAAAGCTTATTTCAATTTCTTCTTTTTGGTCAAAAGCCAATATTTGTGCCAGAATGATGAATCCTACTGCAATCATCAACCAAAGCATTAAGTTCCGGACAGCTTTTTTGCCCGGCTGGTTCTCTCCATCGGGAGATTTTGCACCGTTCGAGGATCCCTTCGGACGGAGTTTTAGTTTTTTTAGCGGATTTTTGCCGCTGCCCATCTTCCGTTTCATTTTGTCATCGTTTTCATTTTTATCTTTTGCATTCATCTTTTTCTATTATACGCTATTTATTCAGGAGGAAGTTCCCTCATTGTATAAATAGACTCTAAGCTCCTTAATTTCTGCGCGTAATCCAGTCCATACCCTACAACATACTTATTAGGTATATTAAATCCGACATATTTTATTTTCACGCCCACGCTTGCTTCGGTTTCCTTGAATAGTAATGAGATAAATTCAACGGACAGTGTTCCACTGTCTTGCATCCTTCTTTTTAAAAATCTAACAGTGAGTCCCGTATCGACAATATCCTCAACTATGATAACATGTCTTCCATTGATATCCGCTGAAATATCTTTTATCAATCTCACAGTTCCGCTTGTTCTTGTTGCATCCGCATAGCTTGATATCTTTATAAAATCAACTTCGCAATTGAGTTTGATCTTTCTTAACAAATCAGCCATAAACATGAATGAACCGTTCAAGACTCCGATAAATATCGGATCTTTATCAGCGTAATCATTGTTTATTACAGTAGCTATATCAGTAATTTTCGTCTGTATTTCTTCTTTAGTGATTACCATCTCGAGATTTTCCATTCTGGAAAAATATTTTATTGTTT
Source organism: Fidelibacterota bacterium (assembly GCA_022563775.1). Next base: position 3,365 of record JADFMS010000078.1, read on the forward strand.
CTTTCTTATCCATCAACCTAATTCAAATTTATGCTTTTAATTTTAAGATGAACCACCTCTTTAGTAGTTTCACTAACCTTAAATTTTTCGCTCAATCTAACACCGCATACCCAGATAATTTCGTCACCACATTCCAAAACAGAAATTCTTCTTTTTTTATTGAGACGAATTTTCTTTTCAGTCAGCAAATCACTTATATTTTTCGTACCGTTAAATCCTAAAGGCTGGAATCTATCACCATCTTTCCACGAACGAATCTTAAGCAGATTCCCGTAGATCAATTTGTGATCGACGACTTCATGATCGTTTCCTTCCGGTAACTTGGAGTTTTTCTTCCAACCGGTAACGCTTGTCTCTAATATCATATCTCCAAATTCTACAGAATCGCCTATTTGCAGAGGGATTGCTTCTGAAACATCCAAATCCTTATAGATTACAATACTGCTTCTGTCCTTTAACACTTTAAATCCGTTTGAGAGGGAAATTTCCATTCCGGTATCACCGGTTTGAACTAAATCGAATAAATCGTCGAATTGTCGGCTTAAAACTGTAGGTGACTCCTTATCAATGCATTTAAGAGCGTTATCTATCACATAATACCCTATCATATTAAAATAATTGCTCATCGGAGGAATAGCAAGAATAATTTCCGACTTCTTCTTGGAAATCAGAGATTTTTCAAAAATTTCCTTAGAGAACTTTTGCAGCTCCCCA
>JADFMS010000004.1 GCA_022563775.1 Fidelibacterota bacterium
CAGACGGGTGGGCAGGCTTCATCCATCAAGGATGGATTCGCAATGACAGCAGTGCGAGGGTTAGTAAATCGTTCCGTAAGAAGTTCGTTCAGCCCTTGTTTTCCCAGAGACCCATAGGATTACCTTCAGGGTCTGTGAAAAGGGCGAACGATCCGGCATCGCCGACATCCTGCCTTTCCATCTGAGAAGTACCGCCGTTTTCCTCTATCCGCTTGAGCGAATCTTCAATATTTTCAGTTTGAATGTAACCGACACACCCGCCGACCTGATGAACATCCGGTTTAACGAACGCTCCGCTTATTCCGGCGCCATCCGCCGTAAAGAGAACATAATCGTTATCGGGCACGGGAGTGAGCTCCCAACCGAAGATGTCTGAATAAAATTTAGGTGTACTCTCGAGGTCTTTAACAGGGATTTCTATGTGAACGATACCGTCAGCCATTTTTTCTCCATCGAATAGTGGTTTGCGTTGCTGTGAAGATATGCAATATTTAACTGATCCGAAAGTAAAAACGTTTCTTTGAGAGTGTTGGTTGGTGATTATAATAAAAAACAGACTGTCATTGCGAGTCCGGCTTCAGCCGGACGTGGCAATCTCAGTCTAATCCATTCGCAATTATGAGATTGGCTTACGCCTGTCTTCGGCTGCTTTGTCGTATCCCACGCTGAAAGCGTGGTACACTCCTTCCAATGACAGCAGCATTCTAAATCCGTCTGTCCATCAGCCGTGCGAGTCGGGGCCGCCGCCTATGGCGGGACTATCGCTTGCTCTTACAGCAAGGTTTATTCGGTTACGGTGTCGGGGCACCGAAGGAGTTCCGATGGAACAACCCCCAACCGCCACGAAAGACGTTTCTCGTATACCGTGAGTTAACCGCAAAAGGGCTTGAATTTTGATGGACAGCTGCATACTTTTAAAGCTCTTATGACTAAGAAACCGCAACAAATCTCATCTTTCGAACCTGACAAAGAAATAGAGGGATATTATCTCGTAACGGAGAAGACCATTCGTAAAACACGCGCGGGAGATTCGTATATAGATCTGACCCTTCAGGACAAAACAGGAAAGATCTCCGCGAAGATATGGAAAGATGTCGAAGAGCAGAAAGATGAATTTAGTGAGGGAGACGCGGTTGCGGTAACGGGGCATACGGACACTTACAGGAACAAACTGCAATTGAATGTGACGAAGATAAGCAGCGTGCGGGAAGAGCATGAAGAATATGGATACTCTTCCGATTCTCTTGTTCCCTCCTCAAAACTGAGTCCCGACCGGATGTGGGATGAATCAATGGACCTGATCGGTTCTATCGCTGATAAACATCTGAAAGAACTGCTGATTACCATTTACAACGATAACAAAGTGCGGCTGATGAATCATCCGGCTGCAAAATTCATTCATCATAACTTCCGCAGCGGACTGTTGGAGCACACGCTTTCTTTAGCGAAAGACGCCGTTTATTTTTCCGAAAAAGATAAAGATATTGACAGGGACCTGCTCCTCGCCGGAGTATTTCTGCATGATATAGGCAAACTGAAAGAACTGACTGGGGAGGTCGCAACAGCGTATACAGACAAGGGAAACCTGATAGGTCACATCGTTCTCGGAAGGGATATGATGCATGAAGCCGCGAAAAATATTGAAGGATTCCCTGAAGAAACGTTGATGCTTCTTGATCATTTGATACTATCGCATCAGGGTAAATACGAATTCGCCTCACCGAGGAGACCGCTTACAAAAGAAGCAATGGTACTGCATTTTTTAGATGAGATGGATGCAAAACTGAATATATTTGATAAGGCGGTCGAGGAGGACCGAAACGAAGGGAAGTGGACGTCAAGCAACAATTACTTCGGCGCTCAATTGTATAAAGGTTCCCGTGAAGATGAAAAAGATGCCTGAGAAATGCTGAGTTATTCGACCAGAGACATGGCAATGGTCGGCGTTTTATCCGCGCTTTCAGTTGCAATGGGATATACCTTCATTTTTGTTCCGAATGTTGAGATGATATCCGCTTCAATATTTATTTCGGGGTACTTATTGGGCGTTCCGAAAGGGATAGTCGTGGGGATAATGGCAGAAACGGTCTTTTCCGCGTTTAATCCGATGGGTTCCGGTTTGGCATTTCCTTTCCTGCTCGTTTCACAGGTGATAGGGATGTCTATCTTCGGAGCAGCAGGCGGAATGCTCGGCAGATGGGGAGAAAAGTTCGCTTTCACCAAATTCAGAATCGGCGCTCTTGCGGCAGCGGGATTCGGCTGCACTATAGTTTACGACCTGCTGACAACGCTATCATGGCCGATAGCAGCGGGATTTAGCGGTAATCAGATGTACTCGACGATCGCGTTGGGCGCAGTCTTTTCTTCGATACATCTGGTATCGAACAGTTTGATCTTTGCGCTTATAGTTCCTTCAATACTGAAAGCGGTCAATTTATCCGGGCGGTTCGCTTGAAAATTGTTCAGCTCGTTTTTGCTGCGCTTTTGATCGGCATAATTCCTATCTACTCTGTTTCGCAGACTACTCCAGATTCACTCTCCAAGCCCGACAGTTCCGGTCTTATGCCGGACTCTTCCATCACAAAGACCTACTATGATTGGAACGCTTTAACCGAAGACACTGACGACGGTCTACGGGTTTTTAGAGAGACGTTGAAAGAGAAGGGATTGCTAAGGGGGGTTTCCGATTTTTTGTGGCAGAATTCCGATTATTCCGTTTATTCGAGAGGGTCGTTCGGTTCGGCGTGGTATGGTTCTCTGACGGGATTGAATCCCCGCTATCTGACTGTCTACATGCAGGGCAGACCGATGCGGAACGCCCGAAAGGGGAAATATGACCTTAGTATGGTTCATGAATATAATCTGACCGACGCGCAACACGGCTCCGCAGCAGACCTGTCCCGGATTGGCGAATCTTCCATAGGCAGCGTCAATTTTTTTATTAAGCCGGAATTCAGGAAGGTGAACACCTCCGAGTTTAACATAAAAAGAGGTCGTGGGGACTTTGATGATGTTAATGTAGTCTTGACACGCAGACTGAGTAACAAATCCTCTTTGCTCATACAAGGGTTGATACGTGACCAGATGGAGTTGAACTCACTGAGCGATCTGAAATATAAAGGCAGAAAAATATTCGGTTCGTATGAGAGGAGGTCGGACAACGGGTGGTTAACCTCTTACTCACTTGGTCATACCTTTAGAAGGATACTGCTGTCAGGTCCGGCAGAGTCTGCGTACGGGTATGAAACGGGTGGAAGCCTTAGAGAAGTGGCGTTTGACCATACTCTGACTCATAAAACCGCAGATGACCGAAGCGAATTTACGGCTTATCTGTCAACAATTGAATCAAAAAGATTCGACCCTAAAAGATTCAATTTGAACAATTCTGATACATTTGAGGACCGGAGTCTCTCATTTTATTACGGAGCATACCTTAAACAGCGGCTCTTTAAGCTCGGAAGCGGAGGCTTCTATGCGGGAGTTAGGAGCGAGCTTCACAATGTCAGCAAGACAGATGTTGACGGATACGAGCTGCGGAATCTACAACGGTCATATGCTTTTCTGAGTCAAACAATCGGAGAGGGCGGTTTTCTTTCTCTTCTGTTAAATGAAGGGTTGAGCTCGGATTCGCAATTCGGGCCTGATGTTGTCTATTCGGGCAGACTGAATTTGAATTTTTCTGAGCAGACGAAGTTGACAGGAGAAATTTCGAAAAGTGTGGTGGATGTTCCGTTAGATTATCAGTTTCTTAATACGGTGAATTTTAGTCTCAATAATTCACTCAAAAGGGAAGTCCTCTCGACGTTAAAAACCGATTTTGTGCATACCGGCGAGATAATTCAGTTTAGAGCGGGTTATCAATCGACGGAAATCCGCAACCCGATGATGGTAACAATAGCGAATTTCACGGACGATTTAGATTTAGAAATAACTGTTATCAACGATTATACGCTTCCTTCGCTTTCAGGCGAGTTAGGGCTGAATCTTCTGAATGGGATAAAAGTCGGGCTGTCCACCTGGCAGAATCTTGATTATGATCCTAACTTACCATTTGCAAGGAAGAACAAATCCGTAGCATACGGGAGTTGGAACAGAAAATTCTTCGAGAATAATCTCGATTTCACGCTTCATGGGGAATGGATCTTCCTCGGTGAAGGAAACAGATTTACCTATGATCCGGCGCTAGATTTTTTCATCATAACCGGAGGCGCGCCATTACCCACAGTTTCTTTGTTGAATTACTGGTTTACAGCGGAGATAAAAGATTTTACACTATTCTTGAGAAATGATAATCTGCTCCAGACAGAATATGAACTCATTGAGGGCTATGAGTTTTTCGGCAACGACTTTTTCTGGGGTGTCAAATGGGAATTCATAAATTGAACTCCCATTTGAACAGAATGACATCATAATTTCAGAGAAATCCCGCCGTAAACAGCTCTGCCCGGCGATGGATAGCCGGCAACTTCCGAATACTCCTCATCCAATAAGTTCTCAATTCTTAATTTCAATCGAAACTGTTCCGTAAGTTGGTATGAAACCGCTAAACGCGCTGTTTTATACGAAGGAAAGAAGCCGTAAGAAATTTGGAAATTCTCATCAAATACAAAATCGGAGTCGTACCGCTCACCCACAAAAGATACACCGGCGCTTATGTTCAATTCCGATGTAGCTCGAATATTCAAGACGGCTCCGCCGTTATGTTTCGGTCTTCGCAGGAGTGGCAGACCAGTGAGCAAATCTTCTGTTTCGAGATAGGTGTAATTCCCGGATAAATCTATATTTTCAGATATTTTTATATCGGTGTTCAGTTCAATTCCCTTCGTCTCCGCTTTATTGACGTTAACGGCGCCCGGCTCGGTTATCGTAATTAGATTGGTAAATTCAATTTTAAACAGCTCGGCGGATATGAATAATTTGTTGTCAGCTAATTTATGGTCAACTCCAAATTCAAAACTAATGCTTTCTTCGGGTTGAAGATTCGGGTTCCCAGCGTAAGAACCAAAAAACCCGGGAGAATAGAGCTCGAAAATAGAGGGCGCCCTGAATCCCGTTCCCCAACTACCTCGAATTTTAGTCTCATTTCCGTATGAATTTCTGAAGATATACGCTGAAGTAAACCTGTAATTCGCGCTGTTTCCGAAACCGCTGTGGTTGTCGGTTCTGACTCCACCTGTCATGCTGAACTTATCATTCAGGCGGAAATGATTTTGTAGATAAATGGATCGAGTATTCGTGAGATTCTCGAAGTCATCATAAGTGGAAGCGGATTTCCCATTTTTTTCTTCCCATTCGATCCCTGTGGTTATAACGTTATTGGCTGAAACGTGCAGATCGTTTTGCCAATCTACCTTAGAAACCGAAGAGATTATTGAGGAATTGAAGTCAGCCGCAAAAGGGTTCGCGTCTCCCGGATTAACCGGGTTTGAATAATTGATGTCACTTTCCGACTTAGACAGTTTTAATTTGTGGTGCCAGAGACCGGATATTTTCTGGTTAAACGCCAACGATAGAATATTAATATCGCTTTTTTGTCTCGCATTCGGATCAAAATTCAGCAGCCTTTGATTTGGCGCTCCCCCTTCGGCATTTGTTTTTCTTACGGTAAATGCAAGTTTAGTGTCTTTGGAGAATGTTGCTGTTATTCGGCTTGAGAGAGTTGTGTTTGTATAGTCGTCATTTTCGAATTGACCGTCTGTTTTAAGATCGGATAGTGAAAAAGAAAATTTATAGCTGCCCAAGCTTCCGGATAGGTTTCCTGATTCGCTGAAAGTTCCAAACTCTCCCGCTTCGGCGTTCAGTGAGAGATCTAATTTACTCGATCCGCTTTTCGTAAAAATATTAACAATTCCTCCGATAGCTTCGGAGCCGTAAAGAGTACTTTGAGAACCTCTGACTATTTCTATCTTTTCGATATTATCTGTTTTGAGGTTCGAAAAATCGAAACCGCCGTTCATCGGTTCGTTGACTTTGGCTCCGTCAATTAGCACAAGTGTCTGATTGCTGTTAGCACCTCGTAAGAACAGTGTAGTAAGCCTGCCGTTGGAACCGGAACGCGTTATGTTCACACCTGTAACTTTCCTAAGCAGATCTCCAACGTTCTGATACTGTTGAGTTTCTATAAGAGTGGATGAAATAATTACTACTGAACTTGAAACTCTATCTAACGGTACTTCTATTCGATTCGCCGTTACGACTACCGGTGCGAAGATTATCAAATCCTCTTCTTTAAATTCGTCGGAACTTTCTTGGGCGATTAACATGCCGTTAAATACCAGCCCGATAACAATGATTGTGAGTGATGCTCTTTTGTAAATGATCATTTGACTTATCTCCTTTGTGTATGGATTAAAACCCCGTATAATGTTACTTGACGTAATCGCAATGAATATTTTTCAGACATATGATAGTGGTGTAATACAGTTATGCTGATTGGCAGCTGTATGGACAAATAACCCCGGCTGCTGAGCCGGGGAAAAGTCTGTTTTAATTTCGTTTCTACTATCACACCTTCCCTCGAAGGTTCAAGCGATTCAGTGACCGGAAAGGTTTCCTGACTCGTGGTTCAGACCGAATCCCGGCGCCTTCCCATCCGAATAATCACTCGGACAGTGGCAAATGCCGAAATCGTAACCACATACAGTAGCGGGGCTGTGCCAGCTTTTATACTGGCTTCCCTTTACCGGTCGATTATTTAATTACTGAGTTTAAAGATAACAGGCGAAAAACTTTATTGCAACCAATATTACTTAATAGAGTTTTATGATTTAATCATCTTGTGGCTCATAAAATGAAACAATCTGTCTTTGCGAGTCCGGCTTTAGTCGGACGTGGCAATCTCTTATTTTGTGTACGCTTTTGATAATTATGCGATTGCTTCGTCGCTGCACTCCTCGCAATGACGTAAATCAGTGCGAGTCAGGATTCAGACTGACCGTACAAACATTTACAGATCATTTAGGCGTCAGGACAAGTCCTGACTGCCACGAAAACTGTTTCGGATCAATATGGTTTTTTTCTACTCATATCCCAAAGGAGGTAAAGTAGCCCAAAAGCCTTGACAATGCTGCATTCAATAGCTAAATTTCACCAATTATATAACGAAATATGAACTAAAAATAATGGATTTTATGCCGTTTTACATTGTTATGATAGCGATAGCTCCAATGAGAGCCGAACCGGATCAACGTTCCGAACAGGTAACTCAAGCCCGATTAGGCGAGATAGTGGAATTTATTGAGGAAGAGGACGGCTGGCTCAAAGTGAAGCTTGAGACGGATGGATACGTAGGTTACATCTCACCCGGTATGGTAGTCGGCTTCGAGAGAGAGGATATTGAAAATTGGCGTTCCTCGGAGAAATTCATATTCGGTGAACGCTTCGCAGAGATTTTAGACGCGCCGTTTAAAAGCGCAAATCTCATCCGAACGGCACATATGGGGGTTAAGCTCCCTCTAATTTCACGAAAAGGCTCATGGGTCGAGCTAAAACTTCCTGATAGCAAAACCGGGTGGACACATGGCCGTCAATTTCAAATGCAAGAGGCTGGAAGCAGAGCAGGAATAGTTGAAACCGCTCAACTCTTTCTTGGCGCCCCTTACCTGTGGGGGGGAAGAAGTACGGCGGGATTTGATTGTTCAGGTTTTGTACAAACAGTTTTCGAATTAAACGATATTGATCTGCCGCGGGACACCGGTCAACAGATTAAGTTAGGCAAAGAGATAGGTAAAGATTACACCAAAGCCCAAAAAGGGGATCTTCTGTTTTTCAGTAACAGCAAGGGGCGTGTCAATCACATAGGAATCTACCTCGGAGAGGGAAGATTCATTCACTCATCCGGAATAGTTAAAGTAAATGGGTTGAACTCTGACGATCTTCTTTACGAAGAGAGCTATTTGCAGAGATATATGCACGTAAGAAGTATCGAAGAGTTTCTAAATTGACAGGCAATTTCAGTTCTAACGGCAAGATGAATCAACAGGTTTTGCTTCTTAATCAGAGTTACGAACCGATGCAAATTTGTAATATGAGACGAGCTATCATACTCCTGTTTTTGGAGAAGGCGCACCCGGTCGAACAATTTAATGCTGAGATTCATTCAGTTTCTACTTCTATCAAGATGCCGGCGGTAATAAGGTTATTCCACTACATCAAACTTCCTCGGAACAACATCGTTTTGACACGGAAAAATATTCTGAAGAGGGATTCTTTAGCGTGCCAGTATTGCGGCAACAAGTCCCTGCCGCTGACTGTCGATCACATAATGCCGAAAGTACGCGGAGGAGTCGACAGCTGGGAAAATCTCATAACCGCCTGTGTCATTTGTAACAATAAAAAAGGAAATAGAACTCCGCGAGAAGCAAAGATGAAGCTCTTGTCCAAACCGAGAGTGCCTAACAGAATAACATTCATTCAGCGGTTCGTAAAGACACCCGTGAAGGAGTGGCGACCTTATCTGTTCATGGATTGATCATGTCTCCTGAGGGAAAGAGGATACTGAGCGGTATGCAGCCCACAGGAAGACTGCACTTAGGTAATCTGGTCGGCGCTCTTGAAAATTGGGTCGAACTTCAAAATTCCGGATACGAAAATTTTCATATGGTTGCGGATTGGCATTCGCTTACCATTGATTATAAATCGAGCGGTCAATTGAATGAAGCTACATCAGAAGTAGTGACAGATTGGCTTGCCGCCGGTATAGACCCCGAAAAGAGCGTAATCTTTATTCAATCACAAATCAAGGAACATGCGGAATTAAATTTATTGCTCTCTATGCTGATAACCGTTCCGAGGCTTGAACGCAATCCAACTTTAAAAGAGAGGGTAAGAGATGCCGATCTTGACGAAAATCTCTCTTTTGGTCATTTGGGTTATCCCGTCTTGCAGGCAGCAGATATTCTAATTTATAGAGCTAATCTTGTTCCCGTCGGAGAAGATCAACTTCCCCATATTGAAATTACAAGGGAGATAGCAAGAAAGTTCAATTCGACATATGGGGAGGTATTTCCCGTTCCTGAAGGAAAACTGACCAAATTCGGCCGTCTTCCCGGTTTGGATAACAAAAAGATGAGCAAGACGGTGGGCAACACTGTCTTGATGTCTGATGATAAGGAGACACTTACCAGAAAAATCAAGGGAATGATCACCGATCCCGAAAAGATTTATAAGGATAGTCTCGGGCACCCTGATATATGTCCCGTATTTGCGTATCACAATAAGTTCAATGAAAGCGAAGTACCTGAAATACGTTCCGGATGCGAATCAGGAGTTCTTGGATGTGTCGAATGTAAACAGAATCTTACGGGTAAATTAAACGACTACTTGGATCCGATAAGAGAAAAACGGGCAGAATTGGAGTCAAAACCTGACTCAATTCATGAAATAATCCATGAAGGCAATTTGAAAGCGAAAAAAGAGGTCACAGAAACCATGTCTTTGGTATATGAGGCTATGAAATTTGGTAAGCCCTCTATTAGTTGACCAATATCGGGTAAGGCTCCCAATTTTTGAGGGTCCGCTCGACCTTCTTATTTTTTTTATCAAAAGGGATGAAATAGATATCTATGACATCCCAATCGCAAAGATAACCCAGGATTTCTTGGATTATCTGAATCTAATGACCGCATTGAATTTGGTTCTTGCGGGTGATTTTATGGTTATCGCAGCGACCCTCATGCGGATAAAGGCGAGAATGCTGCTGCCCCCTACTCCGGGAGAGGAAGAAGAGGACATCGAAGATCCACGCCGGGAGCTTGTGGAAATGCTGATTGAATACAAAAGATTTAAAGAAGCGGCTGGCGAATTGAGAGATATAGAAGAAGACCGGATTAAAATGTTTCCGCGTATTCAGAGTATGGAGGAGGTTTATGGGGGACCCACGGTAGAAGATTCGCTTACGGATGTAACTCTGTATGACTTGCTTGAGACGGTAAAAAGAATCTTAGCGGATATGCCGGAGGAACTGACTCATAATGTGGAGACAATTAGTAATACGATAGATGAACAGATGGGAGTAATTGAGGGCTTCTTCGGTGAGCGAAACGAATATACATTCATGGAACTTGCAAAAACCATCAAGAAAAGAGTGGTTGTAATACTAACATTTTTGGCGCTATTGGAGCTAATGCGATTAAGGAAAATTACGATATCACAAGATAAGTTTCTCGGGGAAATACTTATAAGGAAAGTATCGAATGAAAAGTAATGGAATGACAATAGACAAGATAATCGAGGCGATCATCTTTGCGTCTCCGGAACCGATAACCGATCATCGAATTAAGGATTGTATAGAGGGGACTGAAGATTTGGATGTTGACTCAAAGGTGAATGAGTTAAATGATGAATATGAGAAGAACGGCAGGTCTTTCAGAATTATCAATGTTGCCGGTGGATATCAAATGACAACCTTACCCGATTATGAGCAGTGGGTCAGACGTGTATTTGTTGCGCGAGGAAGACTAAGACTCTCTCCGCAGGCGCTCGAAACTCTATCGATCGTTGCATATCGTCAGCCTGTGAGTAAACCGACCATGGAATCTATCAGAGGGATAAACTGTGACGGTGTGATCAAAACACTATTGGAGAGAAACCTCATAACGATTAAGGGAAGGGAGGATTCACCCGGTAGACCGATCTTGTACGGCACCACGAATGAATTTCTCCGGTATTTCGGATTGAATAATCTCAAGGATCTTCCCGAGCTGAAAGAGATAGAAGAAATTATCGGAGCTGTCGAAGATTGAGGCTAAACCATTATCTCGCCAAGGCGGGAGTTGCTTCCAGACGCAAAAGTGATCTTCTCATCAGCGAAGGCAGAATTTCCGTTAATGGAAATATAGTCACTGAGTTAGGTGTAAAGATTGATGAAAATTCAGATGTTATTGCAGTTGACGGAAAATCCATATCATATAATGAATCTGAGAAAAAAAAATATTATCTGCTGAATAAACCTGCTCGCACGCTCACCTCTGTTTCCGATGACAGGGATAGAATCACAGTTATGGACTACATCAATAACTCAAAAGGATTACATCCTGTCGGGAGGCTCGACTACAACTCTACAGGAGTACTGCTTATTACAAATGACGGGGAGTTGACAAATAAACTGATTCATCCCTCCAACGAAGTGGAAAGGGTGTATGTTGCGAGACTGAATCGCCCTGTTGTCGCTAACGATTTGAAGAAGTTAAAGGATGGCGTAATTCTTGAAGATGGGCTTGTAAATTTGCTTAGATTTAAACAAACAGGTAGAAGGGAGATCACCTTAGCGATAGCCGAGGGAAGAAATAGAGAGGTCAAGCGGTTATTCGAGAAAATCGGATTGAAAGTTGTCAGGCTTCACAGACAAAGTTTTGCGGGTATCACCGACAAAGGATTAAAAAAGGGCGAATTCAGGAAATTAAGGAAAAGGGAAATTTCAGCATTGAAAGGTAACAAGAATTGGACATAAAAGGGAAAACTATCTTAATCCTCGGCGGGTGGGGGCTTGTCGGTCAATCAATTTGCCGAAGGTTGATACCGGAGAAACCGGGAAAGATCGTCATAACATCCCTGCATGAAGGTGATGCAGATTCTATCAGAAATCAAATCGCAATATTCTTTAAATTCTTCATCATATTTTGAGCGTTAGAGGCGATATTGAATGAGAAAAGATGAATTTTCAATCGGAAAGATAGTCGGTTGGATATTTGAGAGGGAAAAGAGCGGTTTCAGAATGAAATAATAATTCTTGCATTATTTTCTCAGTGTTTTTACCTTTAGCAGCTGTCATGAAAAATTTTGATGATAAATGGCGTTTAATCGCGATTGACGGAGTAGCTGCGTCAGGAAAAAGCACGACCGCATTGGGATTGGCGGTAGAATTGGGATATAATTACCTTGATACCGGTGCGATGTATCGCACCGTAGCGCTCAACTTAATTCAAAATGGCGCCGACAAGGATGACAATTACGCCGTTATTTCGAGCTTGGAAACGGCTAAAATAAAGGTCGAATGCACAAATGACCAAATGAAAATATATCTTGGAGATGAAGAAGTTTCGGGAAAGATAAGAACAAATGAGGTTACCAAATTGACCTCACAGATAAGCATCATTCCTGAAGTAAGAAAAATGATGGTCGAGCTTCAGAGAAAACTTGTCAAAGGCAAGAATTTTATCGTTGAAGGTAGAGACATTGGTACGGTTGTTTTTCCCGATGCCGATATGAAATTTTTCTTAACTGCTTCTGTAGAAGAAAGAGCAAAAAGACGTTATGCTGATTTGAAGGAAGACGAAAACAGCAAAACATTGGAAGAGATTGAAAAAGAGATAGAGGAACGAGATTTACGAGATTCAACCAGAACAACATCCCCGCTCGTAAGTGCGGAGGATGCAATTGAAATAGATACGACCGATATGACGGTCGATGAGCAAGTCAAACACTTAACCCGACTAATCCATACGGATATGCGCAAGGAGCCACAAGTATATGCCGGAGAATGAAAAGAGTAACATAGAACCCACTAACCCTGAGACTGTGGAATTAGAAACAGAAACCGCCGTAGAAGAGGATGTTGCAGTTCAGGCTGAAGAAGAAAATAGAGAAAAAAAGGTATCAGAAGAAGAATCCGAACAAAAAGAGACCGATAGCAATTCAGAAGACAATGTCGCCGATACTCCAATAGAAGAATCCAAGCAGACCGAAAGTGATAAGAGTGCAAAAGAGAAAGAAGAAAAGTCTGACGAAGCTGAAATCACCGATTCGACTGCTCCTGAAAAAGAGCCGACACCACCGCTCAATCCACCGATAGTCAGTGATGAAATCAGGACCGTAACTCTTGAAGAGTTGGAAAAGTTGGCATTAGAGCCTGACAGCGGCGATAGCGAAATGGAGAAATTATACAATAATTCACTCAATGACATTTCCGAAGGTGATGTAACAGAGGGTAGGGTATTAGCGGTTTACGATAATGAAGCGATAGTAGATATCGGATTCAAATCGGAAGGGATAGTTCCAATAGAGGATTTTAATTCCGGCGATCTCCCAAAAGTCGGTGAAACTATTGAAGTCTATCTTGAACGGTTGGAAGACGAAAACGGGCAATTGGTTTTATCAAAGAAAAAAGCCGATTTCATGAGAATATGGGAACGGGTTGTGGAAGGATTCAATAACGATGAGATTTTTGAAGGAAGGATCTTAAGGCGTGTTAAGGGCGGAATGGTCGTTGACCTATTAGGACTTGACGCATTTTTACCCGGCTCTCAAATAGATGTTAAGCCGATTCAGGATTTTGACAAATATGTTGGAAATACGTATGAGCTCAAGATTGTGAAGCTTAATGAATCACGAAAGAATATTGTTGTTTCCAGAAGGGAACTGATAGAAGAAGACCTTAAGGAGAAAAGGCATGAGGTTCTCGCCGGTATCGAACCCGGTCATGTGATGCCTGGTAGAGTCAAGAATATCACTGATTTTGGTGTGTTCATTGATCTTGGGGGTGTAGACGGTCTGCTTCACATAACCGATTTGTCGTGGGGAAGGATTAATCACCCCTCAGAGATAGTATCGATGGACGAGGAGATAGAAGTCGTAGTCCTGAACTATAACAATGATACGGATCGTATATCATTGGGATATAAGCAACTTCAGCCGCATCCGTGGGAAAAAGTGGAAGAACGATTCCCTGTTGATTCGATGGTAAAAGGTAAGGTCGTAAGTATCACCAACTACGGCGCGTTCGTTGAATTGGATAAAGGCGTAGAAGGATTGATACATATTTCAGAAATGTCCTGGACTCAGCATATAAAACACCCGTCAAATGTCCTCTCATTAGGTGAGGAAGTTGACGCCAAGATTCTGAAAGTGAATCAGGAAGATAAAAAGATCTCTCTCGGACTAAAACAACTGACTCCGGATCCATGGGAAAATATCGAGGAAAAATATCAAGTAGGGACGATTCACACCGGCAATGTTAGAAATCTGACACAATTTGGCGCTTTCGTGGAGCTAGAAGAAGGTGTTGAGGGCTTGGTACATATCTCTGATCTCTCGTGGACAAAAAAGGTGCGGCATCCTAAAGAGGTAGTTAAAAAGGGTGATGAAATAGAGATAAAGGTACTTGACATTAGCAGAGAAAACAGACGCATATCCTTAGGGCATAAACAGGTGAGCGAAGATCCATGGCCAATATTTGAAGAAAAATACGGATTAGACAAACATGTTGATTGCAAGATCGTTAAAGTTCTCGATAAAGGAGTGACGGTTGAGCTTCCTGAAGGAGGAGAGGGATTTGTCCCACTCTCGAAATTGACAGGCCATAAGGTGCGAAGAGCTTCTGAGATAGTTGAGGAAGGAGAATTGCTAAACCTCAAAGTGATCGAGTTCAATAAGGAGGACAAGAAAATTGTGCTCTCCTATGTTGATTATCTAACCGATAAAGGTGAGGAAGAACCTGCTGATAGGTTAGAAAAAGCTCAGAAAAAGAGAGCTGAAAACGCTGAAGCAGCTGCAGCAGTTGAAAGTGGAGAAGAAAACGTAGAGTCTCATGTCGAGGTGACCGATGATTCCTCAGAATCAGCAACTGAGAAAGTTGAAGAGAGTCTGTCTACCGATGACAGTGTCGGAGAAGCAGAAGAATCGAAAGAAGAAAAATCCGAATTATCAGAAGATACCGAAACAGCTGAATCAGCAGACAAGGATGTAGATACAGAAGACACCGAAACAGCTGAATCAGCAGACAAGGATGTAGATACAGAAGACACCGAAACAGCTGAATCAGAGGACAAGGATGAGGATACAGAAGAAGATAAGGATTCAAAATAGTATGCAACTATCCTTCCTTCTAAAATAAAATTTTAAGGGGTAACTCAATGCCTTGTTTTTCTCAAAAACATGGTGAGACGATAACAACCCCCTCCCCTGTCTTTAAGATAGAGCAGCGAAACCCCGATTTTATTTTGAGGGAGTCTTTCACAATGTCTATTTTACTTTTAGGAACACCGTCATACGTTCATAGAGCATTTGATGGAATAATTCCCTCTGTTGAAAAATTATAGGACAATGAATGTTTACCCATAAGATCCGGTCTAATACTTTGAAAAAATCACCTCCGCAATTTTTTTTGGAGCGGTATAGTGAATTATCAACTAAAGTTTTATATTTGTGGCTGTTGGCACACTATTAAAAGTAAATGAAAGTGGATGGGATAAGAGAGATGGAGATTAAAGGTGCGTAAGAAGAGAGTTTTAACGAGATAGGTTGTTAAGGGAGGAATAAAAATGGAAGCCCAGTATCCGCCATGCCAAAAATGTAATAACGGTATTCTCATTCCCTTATCCGATTATGGAAGACAGGGGTCGGAGATAAGATATAAAGCCTGGGTATGTACAAACCCGGATTGCGGTTTTAATATCAAAATTGACAACGGAGAGTTGAGTATCGGTCATAATCTTAAAAAATCGAATAAGTGAGCGCCTGATTTAATGGTAGACCGAACGATATGAATTTACCGATAAAATTTTTAAAGCGATTTAGCGATAATTTGTCTATAAAGATAAGTTCTCTCATAATTGCTTTGACCCTATGGTTGTTCGTAGTTACCGGAAGCGATTATGTGCATGTGGTAAAAATTCCTATCCATCTCAGAAATTTGCAATCGGGCAGAATTTTAGCTAATGAGATTCCGGAATTCGCTGAAGTAAGGATGCGCGGTACGGGGAGACAATTTTTAAATAATCAACTCACTACGGCATTTGCTGATATGGGGATAATGTTGGAAATGGGAAGGATACGGTTCTATTATGAATTTGCGTTGGAACCTTATTTAAAAACTTATCCTAACAGGCTCGTGATGCCGAGGGATTTTGGATTAGAATTAGTTGAAATAATATCTCCTGACACCGTAAAAGTAAAGTTGGATTCATATTTGAAAAAGGTGGTACCTGTAAGACCAAAGGTTACAATTTCTACTGATCCCGGCTATATACAGGTAGGTAAAACCGAGACAATACCATCTGAGGTGACAATATCAGGTCCTTCATTGTTGATCAGAGAAATTAGCGAGAGCTTCACCGAGGAGATTAATTTTGAAGCAAGAAAGAATAGTGTGAGAAAGACTATGGATTTGAATGTGAGCAACAAATCTTTAATAAAGATCGAGCCCGCAAAGGTGCAGCTTATGGCAAACATTCAAAGCATAGGTGAGCGAACATTGGAGGGAATTGAGGTACAGGTGAGGAATGTGCCTGAAAATCTCAAGGCAATAGTAAATCCAACGACAGTCTCATTAGATTTACAGGGCGGAATAGCATTTTTAAGCGGTCTGACAGGAGATGAAATCGATGCTACTATTGATTATGCTACCGATTGGACGGAAAACAAAAGAATGTATTCATTAAAAATAGTTGTACCGAAAGATGTAATTAACTGGAGTGGACCAAACCCTTTAGAAGTTGAAGTCATAGTAATTCGAGAACGGATAAGCAGTGCGAGTACTGGGAATTGAGACGTCATGCGATGAAACAGCAGCCTCTGTCGTCGATGATCTAAATATACTTTCAAACGTAGTATCCTCCCAAGCCATTCATAAAAAATACGGAGGTATTGTTCCTGAATTTGCTTCAAGGGAGCAGATAAGGGCCTTGATCCCTATTGTCGAATCAGCATTGAACGAAGCAGACACTTCTTTTGAAGATATTGATGGAATCGCAGTCACATGCGGTCCTGGATTAGCAGGCTCGCTTCTCACAGGTCTTAATTTCGCAAAGGGCGTTTCATTAGCCTCTAACAAGAACTACATAGCGGTAAATCACTTAGAAGGTCATCTATTTGCGAATCGTCTTTCAGACCCGGCTTTAAAACCTCCGTTCGTTTTTCTTCTTATCTCAGGAGGACACACTCAGCTTATCCATGTGAAGGGTTGGGGGGATTATGCGATTCTTGGAGCTACTCTCGACGATGCGGTGGGTGAGGCGTTCGACAAAGTTGCGAAAATGCTCGGATTGGGATATCCCGGAGGTCCTGAAATTGATCGGTTGGCTCAGATAGGCGACTCCTCTTTCCAACAGTTTCCAAGAGCATTACTTGGAAAGGGTTATGATTTCAGTTTCAGCGGAATAAAGACATCGGTTCTTTATTACCTTAAAAAACAGGAAAATGGATTTATCGAAAAGCATATAGAGGATATTTCCGCATCATTTCAAAGAGCCGTTGTAGAAGTATTAACCAAAAAGACCATAAAAGCAGCGAAAGTTCTAAATCTTGACCAAATAGTAGTGGGCGGGGGAGTATCCGCGAATTCAAGTCTTCGTGAAGAGCTGAGTTCAAAAAGTGAAGCGGAGAGTATCAAAACACAGTTCCCTCCGATTTCCCTTACAACGGATAATGGGGCGATGATTGCCGCCGTAGGAGCATATTATTTGGAAAAGGGCAGATCTTCATCGTTGACAATGAACGTATATCCGAATCTTGGAATACAAGATGCGATTAACTGACAGCTTTGCCATAACAGAGGTAACCGGCGCTCTGACAGCGATCCTATTGGCGATTCTCTCGGTAGTTGTGGTCTATTTCTTATATCGAACTGTTTATCCCCCTCAATCAAATTGGATCAAGATATTTCTGAGAACTTCCAGACTCATTATACTAATGATAATAGGCATACAAATCGCTATGTTGGCAGTTCATTATGTAACACGATCGGAACGACAAAAAGTGGTGGGAATTCTTGTAGACGCGAGTAAAAGTATGGATGAGTATGATGAGCCCTCATTTAAAGATATGTATAAAAAAGTCGAAGAACTCTCATCATCGATCAGTGAAAAAGTCAAGGTAAAGAGTTACCTGTTTGACTCAGGCTTAAGAGATTTTTATCCATTTTCAGAAGCAAACGGGCAATTGACAAATATCTCAAATTCATTAAGTGAATTTGAAAGGGAAATGCGGGATGAAAGGGTTTCATCCCTGATAATCTTTACAGATGGGAGAGCTAATCAGGGAGAACCGCCGGAGATCTACACCGAAAATTATCCATTCGCAATTCATGTTGTAGGAGTGGGAAAGAACGAATCCATCCTGGATCTGAGGCTCTCATCTATTCTGACCGCTCCCATAGCATTCAAAGAGGATTCAATCACTGTCACTCTTGGGATCACATCTCAGGGTTTCGGAGGACGTTCAACCGAATTAAGAATATACGATGGTGATTCATTATTGGAAGTTCGAAATGTGATTCTTCCAAACGACGGGTTCGTTAACGAGGAGGTCGTTTATCTGTCACTATTGGAAGAGGGTGAACACCTTATCAAGGCAAATCTGACAGCTCTTGAGGGCGAAGAGACGATTTTGAATAATTCACGATTAGCATCCGTCAATGTGTTGTCAAAAAAGAAGGACGTTCTCCTTCTGTCGGGAGCTCCTTCCGCTGATTATGTTTTTATGAAAAACCTTTTGAAAAAAGAGAAAGATATCGTTTTAACCGCGGCGGTTCAATCGGTTAACGGAATGTGGTACCAATCAAAATCACCGGATCTCAACAGGGAATATGATGTTCTGATATTTATAGGATATCCGTCGGATAATTCTTCAAACGGCGACATAAAAAATCTAATAGAAAACATAAAATCCACGCAGGCTTCATTGTATTATGTTGAGGGGTCGAGCGTGAGTTACGATAAGCTGAATAAGTTTTCAGAATTTCTTCCGGCATTGGTAAACTCAAATATAAATTCACGCGGTTACAGAGAAGTAAAACTTCAATTAAGCGAAACAGGTAAATATCATCCGTTTACCCGACAATCAGAACAGACGGCTGAAACTGTGAAATTATGGAATGCGCTGCCGCCGGGACAGATGGCGAGTGTTGAAGTAAGACCTAAGCCGGGCAGCGTAATCTTACTGAGTGGTCATACGAACAAAGGCGGCGGCAGGAAACCTATATTCCTTGTATCTGAGATAGAAGGACAAAAAAGCGCCATGCTTATGGTGACGGGCAGCTATATGTTTGATATGCTTCTTAGGGGAATTGGCAATTACTCGGAAACGTGGAACAAAACTCTGTTGCAGGGAATAGATTGGTTGTCAATTCATGATGCTCCCTCACAATTAAATCTGAAAACCGATAAGCAATTATATAGTCAAGGTGAGAAGGTCAAATTCAATGCGGCAGTGTATGATGAATATTATGAGCCGATGGAGGATATAGACCTTCAAGTTTTTGTTAAGGAAGATTCAA
Organism: Fidelibacterota bacterium; assembly: GCA_022563775.1. The sequence continues at coordinate 19,211 of JADFMS010000004.1, forward strand.
ACCTTGAAGAGGAATACCAGTTCGATATGGTGAGTTTGTCCTTTGGAAGATATAGCGGCGAATATTTATCAAAATCTCCCGGACGATATAAGTACCGGGCAGTGGCGAAAAAAGGCGAGATTGATGTGGGAGAAATCAGAGGGGAGTTCAGGGTTGAGGAATATTCACCTGAATTTGCGCTGTTGGGCAGGAACGAAACTATTTTGGTCAATATCGCAAGAAACACTGGGGGAACATATATTCCGTATGAATTGTTTGAACCTGATTCCATAAAGATCGAAGAGGGCGTGTATCATAAAAGATTGAATGCTGAGTTCAGAGTATGGAACGATGTGCGATTGATGTTGTTATTGCTTATATTACTCGCTGCAGAATGGATTCTCCGTAAACGAGGCGGATTGTTATAGTTTTACCCGCCTTAACTTATACTTACTACATGAAAATGTTACAATCGAACAGTTGACACATAGCGTAAACAGCTGTAAACTATGGTCTTTGTTAATAATCAGGGAATTTAATTGAAAAATATATGTATAATGGGAACCGGTTACGTTGGATTGGTAACCGGCGCATGTTTGGCAGACCTCGGGAATAAGGTCAGATGCGTTGATGTCGATGTAGAAAAAATTAAAATTTTAAATGACGCGAAGCTGCCGATATATGAGCCCGGGCTTCAAGAGTTGATAGATAACAATGTCAGCCGAGAGCGTCTTTCGTTTTCTGAGGATATTAGCGGTTCAATAAGGAATTCGGAAGTGGTTTTCATAGCGGTAGGAACTCCCTCAGACGGCGATGGAAATGTGGATCTACGTTATGTTGAAGGAGCGGCAGAGATGATAGCGCAAAGCCTCGCTGATTTTAAGATTATCGTCAACAAGAGTACTGTATCAATCGGGACGGGTAAAAAAGTAGCGGAAATTATTGAGAACAACAGTTCAAGCGAATCCGAATTTGAAGTCGTATCCAATCCTGAATTCCTGCGCGAGGGTTCCGCTGTGAACGATTTTATGCATCCTGACAGAATTGTAATAGGAACAAATTCAGAGAAGGCATACGATATAATGACCGAGATCTATGGTCCTCTTTATTTGATGGATACGCCTTTTATAAAAACCAATGTGGTGACAGCAGAACTGATTAAGTATGCGTCCAACGCATTTTTATCGGTAAAGATATCTTTTATCAATGAAATCGCCAATGTATGCGATAAAACAGGGGCTGACGTTCATGTAATTGCAAAAGCGATGGGGCTTGACGGAAGGATCAGCCCTAAATTTTTACATGCCGGTCCCGGTTTCGGCGGTTCCTGTTTCCCAAAAGACACATTAGGTTTGGTTCAGCTTGCAAAAGAGAGGGGGATAACATCGGAGCTTGTCGAAGCGGCGATAAAAGTCAATAAAACCCAGAGAACGGTGATGGTTGAGAAGCTGAAAAAACTGGTTCCAAATTTAAAAGGGAAAACCATAGCTGTCTTAGGGTTGGCTTTTAAACCGAATACGGATGATGTGAGGGAATCTCCTGCATTGGACATAATAAAAATTCTTCTTGAAGAGGAGTGCATAGTTCATGCTTATGATCCTGTTGCCCTGGACAACGCAAAAAAGTCCATACCTGAACTCGATTGTTACGATAATATGATGGATGCATGTGAGGGAGCGGATTCAGTAATGATTATGACTGAATGGAACGAACTTCGGCAAATAGATCTTAACATGTTGAAAGAGAAATTAGGCACGCCCAACATGGTTGATTGCAGGAATATTTACGATCCCAAGAAGATGAAGAAAGAAGGATTTAATTATCTTTCCGTAGGTAGACCGCTTTTAGAGAACGAATTAAATTAGGTAGGAGTATGAAGACATATTTAGTTACTGGGGGAGCGGGCTTCATAGGAAGCAGATTTGTGCATTATATTCTCGGCAAATACAATGATGTGACCCTGATAAATGTTGACAAGCTGACCTATGCGGGGAATCAGGAGAATTTAAAAGATGTTTCGGATGATGATAGGTATAGGTTTTACCATGACGATATTTGTGATAAGAAGAGAATGGCTGAAATTTTCAAAGACGATAAGCCGGATATAGTGGTAAATTTCGCAGCAGAAAGTCATGTAGACCGCTCTATCGGCAAACCTGAGGATTTTATCAATACGGATGTGTTCGGAACATTTATCCTTCTTGAAGAGGCAAGAAAGAACAGTGTTGAGCGATTCATTCAGATCAGCACGGATGAAGTGTATGGAAGCACACTTGGTGAGCCGTTTAGAGAAACGGACCCATTAATGCCGAGCAGTCCCTACTCGGCCAGTAAAACGGGCGCTGACAGGCTCGCATATTCATATTTTAAAACCTATGACCTTCCGGTGATCATTACTCGCGCTTCAAATAACTATGGCTCACATCAATATCCGGAAAAACTCATTCCGCTCTTCATAACAAACGCTATCGACGATAAACCGCTTCCGCTGTACGGGGACGGATTGAATGTGAGAGATTGGTTATACGCCGATGACCATTGTTCAGCTATTGATATCATCATCGCACAAGGAGTTCTTGGGGAAGTTTACAATGTCGGCGGAGGAAACGAATTAACGAACATCGTGATAACCGACACCATCTTGGAGTTGACCGGAAAAAGTAAGGAGCTGATAAAATATGTCAATGACAGGCCGGGTCACGACAAACGGTATGCGCTTGATACCGCTAAACTTTCCGCTCTTGGCTGGGATCCGCCAACCGATTTTAACAGCGGGATGGAAAAGACGGTTAAATGGTATATGGAGAACAGAGACTGGTGGGAACCTTTAAAATCCGGTGAATACCTTGAATATTATAAGAATAATTATGGAATGGAGCTCTGAACGGCGGGAACTTACATACCGCTTGAGCGTTCATTTACAAGGGTAATATATACGGGTCAAACTAAATTTTAATCGAATTATATCAGAAAAATTAAGGAAATAATCAGGGTGAAAATAATTTCAATGACGTTCCGCTTGATTTTACTCGTAGGAACGCTTATAATCGCAAATCAAAATAATACGTTCCTATATGCTCAAACTAGAATTCTTACCGAGATGGAAAAAGTACTTAAAGAAAGAGAGGTAAAACAAAAACAGATTGAAGAAGACAGAGCGCGGATAATTGAAGAACGGATGGAACTGCTTCTTGAACAAACCCTTGATGGTAATGTGAACCCGAGCGAATATATGGTCGGACCTGGTGACCTCTTTTCCATCTATATTTGGGGTAAGGTAGATCGTCAATTTGAAGCGATAGTATCACCGGAAGGTAATCTCGAGATACCTACAGTAGGATCTGTATTTGTAGGTGGAAGTTTTTTGGATGATGGAAAAAATAAAATACTTGATAAATGTAAAAAAGTATACCACGGGGTGGAAATATCAGTTACCCTTACTCAATTAAGGAGGTTTAGGATCTATGTGACCGGAAACGTCTTTCTGCCCGGTACTTATCCCGTTAGAGGCGTGGATAGAGTTTCAGACGCGATTGAAGTTGCCGGCGGTTTAAGAGGTTTCACGGACGGATCGAATATATTGATAACCTCCAAAGATGGAACAAAGAGAAGTTTCGATTACCTGAAATACGTTTATGAGGGCGATCTCACATACAACTATCTGTTGACAAACGGGGATGTGATTCATGTGCCGCCGCTTGATTGGCTGGGTGATTTAGTTACAATAGAAACTTATGATGACCGTTCAGGCACATTTAATCTGAAAGAAGGTGAAAATCTTACCTCGCTCCTGATGCGAACAGGAGTTTTTTCTCGGTTGTCCAACGCGAACGAAATCTATGTAACAAGGCAAAACGGTAATAATGAAGAGGTATACCATGTCGGGAAAGCTATCAATGATATGGATACTTTTTACCCGCTGTCCGGCGACCGGATTATAATACCCATATTAAGTCCGATGGTTTTTGTTACGGGTGAAGTTGCCAATCCCGGGCCTTATCCATACATACCTGATCTAACCGCAAACGACTATGTCGGGTATGCCGGAGGTGTAAAATTAACCGGCAGCATGCGTTCTCTCAAGATAATCAGAGATGGTCTATCACTTGAAAAAAGTTCGGAAACCATTGTTCGAAGGGGCGATACCGTAGTTATTTCGAGGAAATGGACAAGGGTATTTCGAGAGATGTTCGACGTGATATTCCCTTTCACTTCAATCTTATTGACCGCCAAAGCAGCCAATTTATTTTAGTCAGCTGAGAGCGATTGGAAGAAAATTCGGTGATCTATCAGGTATAATCCAGACTGATGAATCTTAGAAAAAACGCGACGATATTATTGGTGCTGATTGATTTCATCGCCACATTTACGGCGATGTTTCTTTTTTACATCTTCAAGTTCAAGACAGGTATAGTCACCAATCCGATACCGCTTTTTATTTCAGATATTCCGCTTCCGGCGCTGATGGTGTCGCTGGGATGGATGCTGTTTTTCTGGTTTTCAGGACTCTATTCGATTAAGTCGCCTACATCAAGATTCGATGAGGCGTTGAGCGTTATCAAGACCGTTTCGGTAGGGTCTTTGCTGTTGATGCTCTTAACTTTACAGATAGAAAATATTATCACACCCGGTAAAATCTTGGTAATAACTTATTGGCTCGGAATGATAGTTTTTGTAGCCGGTGGCAGATTGATCTATCGCACCGTTCAAAGAAATCGTTTTATGGAGGGCAAGGAGTTATATCCCTCAATATTAGTCGGGTGGAACGAACGCTCGAAAGCATTGAATAGAAGGATTCAATCATTTCCGGGCTTGGGATATTCCGTAGTCGGATTCGTCTCCACGAGGGCTGAAGATATTGGAGAAACCGACCATGGCTCAAAAGTGATTGGAGAGATTACCGAACTTCCTAAAATAATAAAAGAATATGATATTAAAGAAGTAATCCTGGCATTGTCTTCAAACGATCATAAGCGATTGTTAGATGTGATCAAATACGTGAACGGTGAAGCTGTCGGAATAAAGATAAGCCCTGATATGTACGATATCATTAGCGGTCAGGCGCGCACAAACCAGATATACGGGTTACCGCTAATAGAGATTCTTCCGGAGTTTATGCCCGCATGGGAGCGGTCGGTAAAAAGACTTATGGACATTCTGGTCTCGATAGGCATATTAGGTGGTCTTTTACCGTTCTGGCTACTTTTCGGTATTATAATCAAAATAGATTCAAGGGGAAAGATACTTTATCGACAGGAACGAGTTGGTAAAGAGGGTAGACAATTCAACATTTTTAAATTCCGGTCGATGAGCAGTGATGCAGAGTCTGAAACAGGTCCTGTATGGGCTACGGAAGATGACCCGCGAGTTACAAGGGTAGGGAAGTTTCTTCGAGCTACCAGGATCGATGAAGTTCCGCAATTCATAAATGTGCTCATGGGTGATATGAGTTTGGTGGGACCCCGACCGGAGCGACAATTTTTTGTCGATCAATTGAAAAAAGAGATGCCCCTTTATACAAGGCGATTACGGATCAGACCGGGAATTACGGGCTGGGCACAGATTAAACATAAATATGACGAATCACTCGACGATGTAAAACGAAAACTGAGATACGACTTGTTTTATATCGAGAATATGTCATTGAGAATGGATTTCAAGATCATTCTTTCGACAATAAAAGTAATCCTCAGCGGTAAAGGTCATTTCAGATTACCTTGATATGACTCCGAATAAAATTTCGCTGACAATCATAACTTTGCTCTTTTCCATTGCGGTTGGAAGAGCGCAATCAACCGACGTCGATCCCGATTACAGGGGTTATGATTTCCTCGATATTTTATCAAGCAGGGGGATGATCAGCGGGTTTTACAACAATGTAATACCTTTGACGAGGGAGCGGTTTGGGGAACTGTTGTTGCAGGCTGAAAAAAAATATTCCGCGAACTCCGACCTTCTGACACCCACGGAGATTAGAATTCTTCAACGTTTGAAGGGCGATCTACTTTCAGATCCGAACGACGGTGATGTCGAGATTGATGCAGAATTCAGAGAGAGGCATCTGTTCACTTGGTCTGAAGAGGATTCATGGTTTGCCGCAGACGGAATTTTCATACAGGAAAATGACATTGGCGTATTGAATGAAAATGGAGATAAAGATAACAGTTCAAGAACGACGGCAGGAGGAAGAGTAAGGGGTTACTTAGCGGGTAGTTTACATTTTTATCTTGAATTCACCAATACAAAAATAAGCGGCGGGGAACCGGCACTGTCGAACTTCGATCCGTCAAGAGGTTTGCCGGCGGTGGCATATGACGGGTTCTTATATAGGGACGATGCAGTCACTTATTTGAAGTACACCGCGCCTTGGCTTGACCTAACGGTAGGGCGTCAAAAGATAAGATGGGGACCGGGAGGAAGAAGCGGCGTGACCTTGTCCTCTTCAAATCCACCGATGGATGTTATACGGTTGGATGTGCGATACAGCAGGCTGAGTTACTCCGGTTTTATAGGCGATATCCGTGGGACGAGCGGGAACAAAAAGATAGCAGCACACAGGATCGATTTTATCCCCTTTAAGGGTTTGAGGTTAGGGGGAGGGGAGACGGTAGTTTATAACAGGGCGAAGTTCGAGATTCTTTATTCATTGCCTCTCATGCCGTTTCATATAGCAGAGCATCATCTCGGAGACAAAGATAATAACGGAATAAATTTTGACGTTGAGTACACCGGTATAGTGAACGGCAGAGTATATGCCGAGTTATTTATAGACGATTACAAGTTGGCTAAGAATCCTCTTACTCACTGGGGCAATAAGTGGGCAATTCTCGCCGGACTCCAATTGACGAAACCGTTGAATCTGCCCAATTCCTCGTTATTGATGGAGTATACAAGAGTCGAGCCGTATGTCTACACCCACATACTTGACGGTAATGATTACTTCAACTATGACAGGTCAATCGGACAATGGAGCGGTCCGGATTCAGACGAGATTTTCGTATCGTACAGAAACAGACCTAACTGGCGAAGCGTTATTACGCTTTCATGGTCGATGTTGAGAAAAGGAAGATTAGACGAGACAGTTTCATTTCCCGAAACGAAAGAATTAGAAGACGCGAAGGAGTTCTTATCCGGAGTTGTTGAAAGAAGGTTCAGCTATACGCTAAGATACTCAATTGAATTTGCAAAAGATCAATTCATTCAAATCGAGGGCAGAGCATTAGTCTGGAAAAATTATAACCGGGTTGAAAAAGATGACCGGAAAAATAATGTACTGTTTTTGTCATATAAATTAGATTTTTGAATGAACTTCAAGAATCCGCCGCTGAATCACCATGTTAGGGAGTACTTTGTTTTTTGCGGGGAATAGGATATATTTTCAAGTTATGCTTGATCTGAAGATTATAAGAGAGAACCCGGCTTTTGTAACAGAATCCATTGCTCTTAAAGGCGATAAGACGGGCGTAGGGAGGATAGTTGAATATGACAGCGAAAGACGAAAGCTGTTAGAGGAGGTTGAGTCTCTTCGTGCTCTCCGGAACAAAGTTTCCGAAGAGATCAGCATCTCCAAGAAAAACGGGGAGGAGGCGGAGGAGAAGATCTCGGCGATGAGAGAGGTCTCCCAAAAAATCAAAGAGATCGAACTTTCATTGAGGGAAGCAGAATCTAATTTGAATGAGCAGATGTTACGGATACCGAATATCCCTCATGAGTCCGTACCTAAAGGGAAGGACGCATCTGATAATAAATTTGTGCGGGAATGGAAGGATAAACCGGAGTATGACTTCGAACTGAAAGATCATCTTGAATTGGGTGAGACTTTGGGTCTGCTCGATTTCAAAAGAGCGTCCAAGCTCTCCGGATCAGGTTTTCCGTTATATATGGGCGACGGAGCAAAATTAGAGCGTAGTTTGATTAACTTCATGCTGGATCTTCAAACCACGGAAAACGGATACAAGGAGGTATTCCCGCCGTTCCTGGTAAGTAGAGAGAGCGCTCTTACAACAGGGCAACTGCCAAAATATGAAGAGGATATGTACAAGACATCCTTAGAAGACCTTTTCCTCATACCCACCGCCGAAGTGCCCGTTACAAATATTCACCGCGACGAGATTCTCCCGGGTGAACAGCTGCCGATCTCTTACGCTGCATATTCCGCTTGTTTTAGAAGGGAAGCAGGGTCATACGGAAAGGATACTCGTGGATTTTTGAGGGTTCATCAGTTCAATAAGGTGGAGCTCGTGAAATTTTGCGAACCCGAGAGCTCCTATGATGAATTAGAAAAAATAGTATCCAATGCAGAAGAAATCCTAAAACGACTCGAACTTCATTACAGGGTAATCGAGCTTTCGACGGGGGACCTTTCATTTGCCGCGGCAAAATGTTATGATATCGAAGTATGGGCTCCGTGGGAGGAGAGATATCTCGAAGTTTCCTCTTGCAGTAATTTTGAGGAATTTCAAGCTAGACGAGGAAATATCCGATACAGAAAGAGTGATGGAAAGACCGAATTTGTTCACACGCTAAACGGGAGCGGACTCGCAACTTCACGATTAATGGTGGCGTTGTTGGAGACTCATCAGACGGAAGAAGGAACTATTCACCTCCCGGAGGCTTTGGTACCTTATTTCGGCAAGTCAATTATTAAGAATGACGGTGGATAAAGCGTTGATCCGTTCGGTTTTTACATTAGTATTGGGAATTTTGGGAACAGCGGTAGCAAGCGTTATCAGTCTGATAATGATGCTGTTCGATCGCCGAGGAAAGAGCGTGCAATTCTTAATGAATAAATGGGCATGGTTTTTTTTAAAATTGTCGGGAGTAAAAATCGAGGTAAACGGTCTCGAAAATTTAACTCAGGGCGAGAGCTACATTTTCATCTCAAATCATGCGAGTCTGTTGGACATACCCGCCGTTTGTCTTGGATTACCCTTTCAATTGAGATTTCTCGCCAAGAAAGAACTTTTCAAAATCCCGGTATTCGGTCAGGCTCTTCTCAGCGCCGGGCATATCAGGATCGACCGCGGAAACTTGGAGTCGGCTGTAAGTAGCCTTAAAGAAGGAGCTATCGTACTCAAGGAACGCGGATATTCCGCACTTGTCTTTGCGGAAGGCACAAGGAGTCTGAACGGCAAAGTGGGAAAGTTTAAGAAAGGGGGGGTGATTTTGGCTTTATCTATGGGAATTCCAATTGTGCCGTTATCAATTTCCGGCAGCGCGTCGCTTGCGCCTAAGGGCGATTTTATGGTCAAGTCAGGGATAATAAAGATGACGGTAGGAAAACCGATTTCCACAAAGGGGAAGGACATTTCAGACAGGAAATCTTTAGTTACCACAATCCGAGATGCAGTCATAAAGAACTTAGTGGAGGAAGATGCTTTATAGCGTTGCGGCAACTCGATCAAAGTTCATTTCCGAAACCAACAAAAAATATTCCGGGGAGAGGCTCAAGGAGAGCGATTTAGCCTTGAGATGGTTCAGGTACTCAAAGAGATTATCAAGGAAACTCAGAACTAACTCCGGAGATAGGGTGGTCGTTATTGAACCGGGTGTTCCAAACAGAGATTCGGGTCCGGATTTTCAAAATGCAATGCTTTTAATAAGAGGCGTTGCGCTAAAGGGAGATGTAGAAATACATCTGCACGCACGTTCTTGGTATGATCATAATCATCACTCCGACAGAACCTACACAAACGTTATACTGCATGTTGTAGCGTTCAAATCAGATAATGACATCACAATAGGTGAAGATGATAAAGAGATTCCGATAGTCTGTCTGCCGTTATCAACCGATTGGGATGCAAGGATAAACAAAAAACCTAAATGGCCTTGGGAGAACGGTTGTTATCATGAGATGTCGGAGCTGAATCCGGGAGAGATCTATCTTCTATTGGTGCGATTGGGGCGTGAAAGGCTGAATCAGAAGCGTAAAAAGTTCAAGCTGCAATTGGAATCAGGCAACAGCTACGGCGAGCTTTTTTATCGCGGTTTTGCGAGAGCTCTGGGATACTCCAAGAACACTTCTCAATTCAGCCGTTTCAGCAGTTTTTTACCTCTATCTGAAATAAGAAAAATTACCAAAGAGAGAGCTTCGAACGCTGATGTCGGCATCAAATTAGAATCATTATTGTTTGGTCTCTCAGGGCTTCTCGAAACAGGTGTTCCCGACAGCAGGATGAGGCTGCTGAGTAAAAACTGGAAGAAAATAAAGAGAGAGCACTCCTTGGAGCAGATGCAAAGCGGCGAATGGAAATTTTTCAGGCTACGTCCTCAAAATTTTCCCACACGTCGGATGGCGGGATTATCGGAATTTTTGAAACGATACGACTTAGACAGGTTCATACACCTAACGGCGTATGCCGTAAAGAAGTTCAGATCTGTCGAGAAGTTCATCAGTGCATTGGAAACATCCCTTAAGGTGGACGGTGATGAATATTGGAGCAGGGCATCCAAATTCGGCAGTAAAATGTCAAGAAGCTCGGCTATAATAGGAAAGAGTAAAGCCAGATCAATCGCGCTGAACGCCGTTCTGCCGCTGTTAGGCGTTCTTGCCGAAGAAGAACAGGACAGACTGTTAGCAGCTAAAGTTGACAGAATTCTCTTTTTGTACCCTCCCGAAGAGGACAATTCTGTTTTGAAACAGGTTAGAAGATTTGCTCTGCCATGTTCTCCCGAGCATATGATGTTTTCGAGTTCCGCGATTGTGCAGCAAGGGATGTTACAGCTTTATGAACGGTGGTGTTCGAAAAATGAGGTAAGTAACTGTCCGCTTTCTATCAGCAGCAGGATTCAATTGAATGGGTGAAGTGATAGAGATAGAAGAATTGAGCCGGCTTATAGAAGGCAGCAGAAGCGGCGGAATAAAAATTGTTTTTACTAATGGCGTGTTCGATATTCTCCATGCGGGTCATCTTGATTATCTGAACAGAAGCAAGAAATTGGGTGATATCCTGATCGTCGGAGTAAACACGGATGAATCGGCAAAAGCGATTAAAGGGCCGGATAGACCCTTTAACAGTGAAGAGGATAGAGCCGCACTCTTGGCAGGTTTGGAGTGTGTTGATTATGTCACCTTATTTTCCGAAACAACTCCGATAAATCTGATCAGTTTACTCAAACCCGACCTGTTGGTTAAGGGGGCTGACTATTCAGTCGATGAAGTAGTTGGAAAGGATGTTGTGGAATCCACTGGCGGTGAGGTAAAATTGATTCCCTTTAAAAAGGGGTTTTCGACGAGTGGATTGATAGATAAGATCAAATCGGGGGATTGACTCTCCTCTGATTTTAAGAGATTCAGAAGAAGCTAAACTCCAAAAAGAGATTGACTTAAAGGAGGTTAGACTATATTTTTCAAGCAGTTTGTTAAAGGGAGGCATGTAAACATTTGATAATAAAGAAGATTGCGGCAGGCTTACTTGTTATTTACGGTTTCGGATGCTCAACCGCTCCTCAGGAGAGCGCTGGCAAATTTGAACTTGCCAATTCAACGCTTAACGTGGATGACTGGGAAGCGTTAAGGGACGCGAAGATCCATTATGCTCAAGCGCTGATTTCGGAAGAGATCTCTGATACGTCCCGAATGCGTGAAGAATATGAGCTCGCCGTATCGGTACTTGAGGATATTCAGCTCACAAGCCAGACCACAAACGCTTTCGAAAAGGAATTTCAAGCTACGGCAAATAAAGTTTCTAAAGATTACACACTCTCGCTTCGAAGGTTAAGAGTCAAATACGGAGACGCATCGGATATCAGTCTCATGGAGAAGCTTGAACTGTTTGACTATATGGATGACAGCGCGGGACTGGCGATAAAAGTTCTACAGGATTACGCCGATGACTTAGGAATGGATATCCCGCTTGAGGTGAATGGCAATGTTATGAGGATTATTCGATTTTTCCAGACGGAAGCCTCAGAATCATTCGAGTTATGGTTAAAGCGGAAAGGCGCTTATGAGGAGATGTTCGAGGCGATCCTTGAATCAGATGACCTGCCCAAGGAATTAGTGTACTTAGCGATGGTAGAAAGCGGTTTCTCGCCGAGAGCGTATTCATGGGCGCATGCGGCTGGGCCGTGGCAATTTATCTACGGTACAGGTCGGACGTATGGGTTAAGGAGAGACTGGTGGGTGGACGAGCGGAGAGACCCGGAAAAATCTACTCGAGCGGCAGCAAAATATCTTAAAGATCTATACGCTGATTTCGGAGACTGGTATCTCGTCATGGCTGCATATAATTCGGGCTCTCAGAGAGTAAGAAGAGCAATGAAAAGAGATAATACAGATAACTATTGGGAGTTATCCACTCTTCCGCGAGAAACAAGGAATTATGTGCCTTCATTCATAGCCGCCACCATTATCGGTGAAAATGCAGCAGCATTCGGATTTGACGTCACTCCTGATCCTCCTCTTTCCTATGACGAAGTCAAGATAGGAGGAAGCATAAATCTAAGCGTCCTGTCAAAAGCTGCGGGTGTTAACATCAATGAGCTTATCAGATTAAATCCGGAACTGAGGCGAAAATCAACACCTCCGACACCAAAAGGTTATAATCTTCTGCTCCCGTACGGGACAGCCGAATTATTTTATAAAAATTTTGCTGAACTTCCCAAAGAGGAGAGAACGGGCACTATTAAACACAGGGTGAGACGAGGAGAAGCTCTCTCAGCAATAGCAACAAAATACGGAGTATCTTTGAATCAACTTGTGACGCTGAATTCAATTCGTAACAGGAACTCGATCAAGGCGGGGAGTACACTACTAATTCCGACTAACAGTAAAATATTGGCGTATACCAAGTCCAAAAGAATTGAAAGTCCTTCCGATATCCCGTCTAACTCTTATGCCATTAAATACAAGGTCAAAAAGGGTGATACCCTCGGTCATATCGCAGAGTATTATAATACCACGGCTCTAAAAGTGCGAAAATGGAACAGGATGCGATACGGTAAACCTATTTACGCCGGAGAGGTCATTAAGTTATATATTCCAAAAGGTCTGAAGATATCACAACCGAAATTCTCCGTAGCTGATCCAAGTCTCTTTCTGATGCGTTACAGAGTTCGCAAAGGAGAATCTCTTACCTTATTGGAGAGTAAATTCGGTGTAAAAAAAGATGAAATAAAGCTTTGGAACTCACTGAAGAAAAACGATATTTATGAAGGAGAGATTCTTGAAATTTGGACCATGAAAGCGGTAGAAATTGGAGAGATCGAAGCTGGGTTCAGAATGAAGGTGCATACGGTACGCAGAGGTGATACGATTTGGGATATCGCCCGGAAGAACGGAGTTACAATAACCGACATGCTTTCGTGGAATCCATGGGCTGATAACCAACCGATTAGACCGGGTGACAGATTAAAAATTCTCCAAAAATGAGATTTTATGGCGAAACAAAATAACATATTAATATTATCACTCATTGCCTCGGCATTCTTCCTTCTTGTCCTGCTTCTTGTTATTTCATACAATTTCATGACGAACGGCAGGTTAGGTATATCAGATGACAGACCGACTATAGCGGTCGTTGAGCTAATAGGGCCTATATATGATTCGAAACCGATTATTCGGCAGTTCAAGAAGTACGGCGAAGATGACGACATCGATGCCATTATCTTCAGGATATCAAGTCCGGGCGGCGGAGTATCCGCGTCACAGGAAATATATGAAGAAGTTCGTAAGATCAGAAACTCCGGGAAGCCGATTCTGGCATCATTGGGCGCAGTAGCGGCGAGCGGCGGATATTATGTGGCTATTGCGGCTAACAAGATCATGTCCAATCCCGCAACCGTCACAGGCTCAATAGGCGTAATAGTCGGGCTCCCGAATTATGAAGGTTTGATGAATAAACTCGGATTAAGCTATGTGAACATTACAAGCGGACCGCATAAGGACAGCGGTTCACCTTACAAAGAATTGAAAGAAGAAGATCGCGAAATGTTTCAAAATATAGTCGATGATCTTTATAATCAGTTCGTGGAGGCTGTATCGTTAGAAAGGAATATTTCAGAAGATAGAGTTCGAGATGTCGCCGATGGGAGGATATACTCCGGGTTGCAGGCAAAAGAACTTGGATTAATCGACACTCTCGGTACCTATGAAGATGCTTTGAAATATGCTGTCGAACTTGCCGGTCTGTCCGGTAAACCGAGAGTAATCAAAGAGAGAAGAAAGCAACCGTCAATTTTTGATTTGCTGTTCGGGGATATTCAAAACGTACTCCGAGTCCTTGAACCTATAGCGCTTCCCGAGTATAAACTTAGAGTAAATTTTTAGTATGGAGAAATTAAGTGACTAAAGCAGATATTGTAGACATAATAGCTGAAGCGACGGGATTGACAAAAGTAGAAACTGAAGCTGTGATCGATGGTTTTTTAAGCACTATAAAAAATGCTTTGCGGGAAGGTGAGAGAGTGGAGTTCAGGGGGTTCGGGAGCTTCAGCGTAAAGAAGAGAATGCCGAAAAAGGCGAGAAATCCGGGGACGGGAGAAGTAGTATACCTTCCGGAAAGGTACGTTCCCACTTTTAAAGCTTCAAAACTATTAAAAGAGCTTGTAACAGAAAACTTAACCAAGAAAAGTTAAATCACCGATAAATTAAGATAAAAGGAGCCGACAACAGTTTATGCCATGCGGTAAAAAGAGAAAAAGAAAGAAGATAAATACGCATAAACGCAAGAAACGTTTGCGTATGAATCGTCACAAGAAAAAGATTCGTTAAGATTTATTTATAATAGATTAAGATAAATACAGAGTCTATGCGTTAAATTTCATTGAAACTCTGAATTCAACATGAAGGTAGGGATTAAATTGGTCAGACGAATTTCGTTAATAATTGTTCTTGCAATTGTTTTCACTCCGGTTAATTCAACTCAAGGATGGGGGTTCAAGGCGCATATGAGGATAAACTCTGATGCGGTAGATACTCTTCCTCCCGGAATGAAGAATTTTTTTGAGAGTGAGAGAAACTTCATATCGGAGCATGCCGTAGACCCTGATAAATGGAAACGTGATGATAAGACCGAAATGCCCCGGCATTATATTGATATGGACATGTACGGCACCTATCCGTTCAAGGAACTACCGAGGGATTACGAAGAAGCGGTAAAGAAATTCGGCGCCGAGGTCGTTAACGCAAGGGGTACGCTTCCCTGGCGGATAGTTGAATATACAAATAAATTAGCTGAGGATATGAAGTCCGGAAACAGGGAGAAGATTCGTATGACCGCCGCGGCATTAGGTCATTACGTGGGCGACTCTCATAGTCCGCTT
Organism: Fidelibacterota bacterium; assembly: GCA_022563775.1. The sequence continues at coordinate 34,454 of JADFMS010000004.1, forward strand.
CATGCAGCAGAAAATTATAACGGTCAGTATACAAATAATTATGGAGTTCATAAGCAGTTTGAAAATAGAATGGTGAATGCCAATATCGATTCGTATGAACCGGAGCTCAAGGAGGCGACCTCGATTGAAGAACCGCTTACGAACGCCTTCGATATTGTACTGAACAGCTACAAACTTGTACTTCCAATCTTAGAAGCCGAAACAAAAGCAAGAAAGATATTGACAGATGAGCAAATTGATTCTCTAAATGATTGGAGCGCCAAAGAGATTCCCGAGTATTTGGCGATTCTTTATTCAGATTTGGGCGAAATAGGATGGAAACAGATGAATTCAGCATCTTATAATCTCGGCAGATATTGGGTCACTGCCTGGGAATTAGCCGGTAAGCCTGTTCTTCCTGAATGATTAATGAAACCAAGATATACTCCGTTTCAGATGCAACAACCTTAATCAAGTCCGTCTTAGAAATGAACATCCCTCCAATATGGGTGGAGGGAGAGCTCTCTTCCTGGATGAGAGCCGCATCGGGGCACTTGTATTTTAATCTGAAAGACAGTTCTTCACTGCTGCCTGCGGTAATGTGGAAGCAGAGCGCGCAGTCGTTACTCTTCAAGCCTGAGGACGGAATGAAAGTCCGTGTGTTAGGCAGAATAACTGTTTATGAAAAATCCGGAAAATACCAGATGATCGCTTCTCAGCTGCAACCATTAGGAATCGGCGATCTTTATCAAGAATTCGAACTCCTCAAAAAAAGATTATTTGAGGAAGGTTTGTTTGAAGATGAGCGGAAAATGAAAATTCCCAAATATCCTTTTAACATAGGCGTGATAACATCATCAAAAGGCGCTGTGATATCGGATATTAAAAATGTGTTGAATCGTCGAGCGCCGCATGTGAATGTCATACTTGAATCTACGAGAGTTCAGGGAGAGGGAGCAGCAGAAGAGATAGTACGCGCGATAGAGAAATTTAACAGCAAAGGAGATGTAGATCTGTTGATCATAGGAAGGGGAGGTGGCTCAATAGAAGACCTGTGGGCATTCAACGAAGAAGCGGTTGCAAGAGCAATAGCTGCGTCGAAGCTGCCGATAATAAGCGCGGTTGGACATGAAACAGATTATAGTATCTCCGATTTTGTAGCAGATCTTCGAGCGCCTACGCCTTCTGCCGCTGCGGAGTTGGCTGCTCCAAAGTACGACGATCTATTAGAACATATCAGCTCTTCTGAAAGAGCCGTTTTCGATTTGATGAGCGAGCAGATAAGAGATTTTGAAAGAACACTTGATGATTACAACAGCAAATACAGCTGGGAACAATTCAATAAAATGCTGGTGAAGGAAGAGGAAAAAATATCCGCTATTTTTGAGGTTTTGATACTTAGTAAAGATCATCTCTTGAATATATTTGAACTTAAATCTAATTCGGTGGTAGGAAGGCTTGATTTATTAAATCCTCTGGCTGTATTAGAAAGAGGTTATTCAATAGTCAGTTTGGAAAGAAATGAGAATATCATTACAAATTCCAATCAAGTATCTGAAAATGATGGAATTCAAATAAAATTGCATGTCGGTAAATTAGCGGCAAATGTAAGGGAGGTATCTAATGGGTTCTGATAAAAATAACAGTGATCTCTCTTTTGAAGATGCGCTCGAAAGACTGAATGAGATTGTCCTCAGTCTCGAAAAGGGTGACATAAAATTGGAGGATTCAATTGGCCTTTTCGAGGAAGGTGTTAAATTGTCAAGATTCTGTAAAGAAGTTCTTAAAGAGGCGGCTGATAAGGTTGAAGGGTTTAATAAAAAAGAATAGTAAAAGCGGATAAAATTTTGAAATACGGCATCATAGCAAATATCAACAAAAAAGAGCTTTTTGATATTCTGCCGGGATTGATCTCGTGGTTGGAAAAATATGACAACAGTGTGGTTGTCGAAAAAGACATTTATGACGCAACCACCGATCTATTAAAACATATCGACTATGCTGAAAGAGATAAGATCCCCTCTAAGTGTGATATGGTTTTAGCTCTTGGAGGTGACGGCACGATAATAAGTGCGGCAAGAGTGGTTGGCAACAGTCGTGTTCCTATAGCAGGAATTAATCTTGGCGGGTTGGGGTTTTTAGCGGAGGTTGCCGTGGAAGAAATATATGACCGGCTTCAGCTTATTCAGGATGGTGACTATCTTGTGGAAGAACGGATGGTTCTAAAGGCTAAATTAGACAATGAACCGGAAGTGAGTTACAGGGCACTGAACGATATCGTTATTGAAAGGGGTAGCTCTACCCGTATGGTAAGTATATCGGTAACTGTCGACGACAAGTTTTTTAATCGCTACTCTGCTGACGGAATAATCATCGCCACTCCAACGGGGTCAACGGCATATTCTCTATCTGCGGGAGGTCCGATCATCGTACCGCCACATGAGGCAATTATAGTAACTCCTTTATCCCCCCATAGTTTGTCACAGCGAGCAGTGGTAATTAAACCTGATTCTAAAATAAAGATAAATATTGAAAACGCTTCAGGTAAGATGCTTTTATCCATAGACGGTCAAACGAGCGTGAAGATAAAAAACGGACAAAGTATCAGTATAGAACGAGCGGACAACAATGTCAGGCTTGTCAAATGGAAGGATAAATCTTATTTTGATACGCTACGCGCAAAACTGAACTGGGGCGTAGGCGGAAGGTCGTAAAAAGCGGAGAGAGCTTGTTTTATGTATCTCGAACACTGGGGACTCAAAAAAAAACCGTTTGAAAATACTCCCGATCCGGACAATTTCTACTATTCCGAGGAGCACAAGGAATGTTACGACAGAATGCTTTATGCCGTGGAAGGGAACAAAGGTGGGGCTCTTCTGACCGGAGAATACGGCTGCGGCAAAACAACACTATTACGTATTCTTGCCAATAAATCCATAACAGAAGACAGAGAAGTGGTGGTGGTGAACAATCCGCAGTTAGAACCTGACGAGCTTTTAAGAGAAATTCTTTATCAACTCGGTGAAGAGAGCGAAGAACGGTCGCGGGCAAAGTTATCGAGGCAGATAGAAGAGCTATTATTTGGTAAATTTCAGACAGGGAAAGAAGTTTTAATTTTAATTGATGAAGCTCAGTTGATAAAAGGTGAGAATGTGTTTGAAGAACTTCGTCTTCTCCTCAATCATCAATTAAACGACAGGTTTCTCGTTACCATCATTTTGGTCGGTCAACCCGAACTTAGAGAAAAGATAAGCTCAATGCCCCAATTCGAACAACGGCTCGGTATAAAATATCATTTGCACTCATTCAATTTAGAGGATACAAGAAAATATATTCTGCACCGTCTTGATTCTGCAAGCGGTAAACCGGATATTGTCAATGAGGATGCCATTACAACTATATTCAACGCATCCTTTGGAGTACCCCGAAGAATCAATAATATATGTGATCTGGCTTTAATGACCGGAGCGCGAAGAAAATTAAAAACTGTTGATTCTGCGCTTGTAAATATGGTAATATAGGTTCAATAAGTAATATTGAATTAAGGAGAACAGAGTTACCGATTTGAGATTTATTAGGAACAAAGAGAGAGAATCGGATTGATGCGGTCGATAGATCTATTCCGTAGTTCAAAGGGTAAACCACCAAAATCTGAGACCATTCCGACTTCGCAGAATGGACCAAAGGTAATTTTGGCGGTAATCGGTTCATCGCAAGTTCAGAGCGCCATCGAACAGTCTTTGGAAAGTATTTTCATTGAATTGGTATTCGTAGGGTCCGGCGAAGCAGCGATAGAGTATTTAAATAAGAATATTGTTTCTTTACTGATATCAGAAATAAACCTGCCTATGATGAACGGTCTAAATCTTTCAAGGAAAATAAAGGAGAATGAAACTCTTCGCGATGTTCCGGTTCTTCTTATCAGTGACAGTGGCGATGGTCCCGATAAAGTTATGGGGACGGAAACAGGTGCGGATGACTATGTGACCTTGCCTATAAACCCCTCTGAACTGAGAAGCCGTGTCATGGCTCTGATGTCCCGCAGAGATGCAAGCCAAACAGGAACAAATTCAGAAAGTGTAGAAAATGAAATATTTGAAGACGGAATATTAAGTTCCGGTCAGGGAGCGGGAGTCAGCAGTATACCGGAAGATGAAATCGGTTTAGGGGAACCCGAAAAAATCAGAGCGGATGTTTCCAATTCCACAAAGGGAATTGACGAATCGGTGATCGAATCGCCGCCTGAAACTATTCCACAGCCTGTTGAAGAAGAGGCAATTCCCACCTCTGAATCGGAAAGTCCGTCAGCCGAAGAGATATTAAAGCCTACATCTCCGTTGGAAACACCCTCTTCAAATCCGCTTAGACCAGAAGCTGATCAATCCGTCATGGAGGTTGAAGATTCCAACCGTATGATTCCACAAGATAATTACAAAGTTCAGGAATCTTCGGATAGTTCGATTTCAGATAACAGCATTCAAGTGAATGAGTCAGAAAAATTCGAAGCCAAGCCGGATCTCATCACTGATAATAACGCTGATATGTTAGACGATATATTCGGTGGTGCTTCTTCAAAAAAACCGATGCCTTCCGTTGATGAAACTGAAAGTCGGTCGGAGCAGGTTGAACCCGGTAGTCTACCGTCTTCAACACCAATAGATAACCGGAAATCTGCGGTTCCGTTGGAGCAACCCCCTCTGCCTCCACCAGTTGAAGAAGTTGCAAGTCCCGTAACTCCGGCGCCGACAGCTGAGCCGGCAGCGCAACCTCCCTCCACAGCTGTACAAGTTGAAGATCCTGTTCAACAGCCTCCGGCAACAGCTACGGCAGCTCCGATCAATTCGCAGGGGACAATAGTGGTACCGGCTGACAGTGTTAAAGCTACGGCAACGAATGAAACCCCCGTAGAGCTACCCGTCACTACGGAAGGAACTGTACAGGGAAAGGAACCTATTGCAAGCGGCGGAGTCGAACAATTTAACGAATATGAGATAGATGCCACGGTTGATCATAAGGAAATTTATAAATCGACCATTTCCCGTTTAATAGAGTTGGAATCCACGGTTATTGAAGGAACCGATTACAATTTCAGTGATGTTATACGCGATGCGAGTAAAATTGTAGCCTCCTTACGGCAATCAAATTATCTCCAGATACGCGCTATGGGCAAAAGAGACGGGGGTGATTTTCCGATTCATTCCATAAATGTCACTATCTACAGCGTTAAACTCGCTACAGGGTTAAAATATGAAACAAAAAAATTGATTGAATTGGCTGTTGCCGCCCTGCTGCATGATGTAGGAATGCTTCTTATTCCTAAGGATATCAGGCATGCTCAGCGGAGGCTCTCTACCGAGGAAATATCGACTTTGAAGAATCATCCGCAGCATGGCAGTGAATTTTTAAATAAGGCAGTTCAAACACAACCCGAATTGGCAGCGTTTACATTTTTACCTATTGTGGCATTACAGGAACACGAAAGAATGAATGGTACAGGCTATCCCAACAGTATACCAGGTGATGAGATCCATGAATATGCTAAGATAATCTCTATCATCGATATGTACGAGGCTGTTTCGCATCCTTCAAATTACAGGGATGAGTACTTAGCTTATGAAGCGCTGCAAAAGGTTGTGGCTTTGAAGGATTCGCATTTCGACGTAAAATTATTGAGGGCATTAGTGCGCGAGATATCGATCTTCCCAATTGATTCTGTTGTAAGGCTCAATGACGGTCAGGTCGGAAAGGTAATAGGATTGGAATCCTCGCATCCAATGCGTCCAAAGTTATTGCTTTTATATGACGCAGATGGGAATAAATATGAAGAGAAGAAGGAATTGGAGTTGTCCAAGTCACCTTTTCTTTACGTAGAAGTTCCTATATCCGAGGAAGACGTGGAAAAATTGGGAAATTGATTCAGTAATAATTTAGAGAAGGAAAGGTTATGGCATTCGGAAAAATATTAGTTGTTGATGACGAGGAAGATATCAGAAAAACATTATCGCTTTTTCTCGAGTCTAAGTGCGAAGAGATTATAGAGGCTGATGGCGTTGCGCAAACTATATATCACCTTAACAGACTGATTCCGGATATAATATTTTTAGATATTATGCTTCCGGGGCTTGATGGAATCGAAATACTTCAGATGATAAAGAAATATGACGAAAATGTTCCGGTTATTATGATGTCAGGTTATGCAACGGAAGATATGGCAAAGAAAACATTAAGCATCGGAGCATATGATTATGTCAGAAAGCCGTTTAACCTCGACAGGATCAGTTCTATGTTATCGGTAATAGAGCTTGCGAATTTCGCTTAACTGATAAGAAAATTATATTCCTTTAAAATACATCTATCCATTATTACATCCAAACCGCCGGAACTCGCAATTTCCGCCGCCGCTTCATTTATAACTCCCTCTTGAAACCATAACGATTTAGCGCCGATTTGTACTGCTTCCTCCGCAACGGGAACCACTTCAGAGGGACGTCGGAATACATCCACGATGTCTATCTGTTTCTCAATATCAGACAGTGTCGGATAACATTTAACTCCTAAAATTTCATCATATTTTGGGTTTACGGGAATCACTTCGTAACCTACTCCCATCAGAAATTTAGAGATGCTGTGGCTTGTTCTCCATTTTTTGTTCGAAGCGCCATAGACAGCAATTGTTTTACTCTCATTGAGGAGCCTTCGGATAACCGATTTGTTTTGATATTTGCTTAAATTCATCTATTTCTTCAAAGGCTGTCCTTTTGGTATTTATCTCTGCCCGGCTGAGTGACCAAATTATTGTCTTCGGTAGAATATTAGATGCAGATTAATACAATTTCAAGCATAAAGTCCTGGTAAACTCAGCTCTTCGGCAGCTTTTTTGATAAGTTTAACGCAATGTACGTTTGTCAGACTATTACCGATGCTTTTTAGCCTTTCTCCAAATTCCGCAATATTTTCCAAAAACAGTTTTTTAAATTCTTGCCTTTCCAAACTGAATGTTACATCGATCTGTTTTGCGGTTTTCACTATTGAAACTTCTATGGTTCCAATCGGTTCAGGAGACAGAGTCAACCTGATATTCATTTGATCTTCGCCTTCAGAAGATTGGTCTTTAAAATAATGAAAAAACGCCTGACCATCAGCAGGAGAAAACGGAAACGGGAATACGAAAAAAAATTCATTACTCTGACGTGAATTATTAGCTTGCAGAATATGAATCCCGTCGAGAAGAGTTGTCATCGAATTCAGAAGAGATTTGATTTGATCCTTTTGGTTTGCAGATTGAGTAACCATCAATTTCTCTTCTAATGTCATTAACTCGCTCTTCAGCGAATTTCCTAAGTAGTTGTTCAATTTATCTGCGGTTCGTGTTATCTGTAATGAGTTGGGAATTTTATCCATGCGACCAAGCAGAGATTTCACTGATTTCAGAGAATCCTTTTTTCCTACACCCGAGGAAATAGAGAGGAGGAGCTCCAGCAGCTGTTTCAGACCGTCATCGGACTTATTCACGGCGGCAGAGGTGTTCAGCAGGTTTAAATAATTTGAAATTAACCGCTCGTTCTCCGGAGAAAGAATATCAAACGTTCTGAATTCGTTCCAAACCTTTTGATTTAGAGGCAGATCAGATTTCACCATGCGTAGTGCGCGGTTGATATCCGGAACGCTGATCTTGGATTCTTTAATGCTAAGAGTTTCTAATAAGAACTTGGAAACTTTTTTTATTGCTCCGGATGAAATTTCCATATCCATCATAATCATTCTCATTCCGATTTTGGCATCAAGCTTATTTTTGGTAATTCCGAGTTTTGTGATGATTTCTTCACTGCCGCCCAATTCGGTAGAGGGAGTTTTATGAATATTCATAGTGAGATAATCTGAAATCTTGTTGAGTTCGATTATATTTTTTATCGCAGCGGTAGTGATGCTGCCAGCTTTTATTCGTTGAAAGCTGTTCTTAAATTCTGCGTTACTCTCACGTAACAAAGACTTAGGTGAATTGCTGCTGCGGATTCCCAAACGAACCAATTTGTGTGGTATTTTCACTCCCATAGCTAAAGAAAATTCTATAAGGTCTTTGTAGTTTCCGCTCTTACCATCTATAAAGGCGGTCAGACTTGCAGATAATTCGCTCAATCTTCCCAATCCGCTCGGAGAAGATGAGGTTATAGGATGTTGGGGTGATTCCAATCGGTCAAATGCCCCTGACAGTTGAGAATGGACTTTCAGAACGTCACTAATATATTGAGCGTTCAGAAAAGTCTGCGGCAACTCCAACCGCTTTAGCAGCAATGAAGCATTCAGATAAGGCTTTAAATCAGTTCTGATTTTTATATTGTTGATTATGGCGGAGGAGGAGTTGAACAATGAATTCAACGAATTTTTTGATACCTCCCGGTTATTTTCAAGAAGGACTTGAGAACCGATGATACTATGAGCAGTAGGGTCGATCCCATGAGAGGATAGCCCTTGCGCTAATCTTGAATAGAATAATCTCTGAATAATATTATAGTTCGATATGATCTTACTGTCGCCCGGAAGAGCTATTTCAGGTCTGAACAGATTGCGAAATAAATTCATACCCGAGTCTATCTTCCTGTATAGCGCAGGAGATAGTTTCCCTGAAGAAAGTTGAGTCAATTGGGAGCTGATCTGATTAAATAAGAATTTCCTGATCACGGGATATTTAAGCCCTATCGATGTTGAATTTTGAGAAATAAATTTCGCTAACTTAGCTTCACGCTCCACTCCTAAGAGATTCGCGACGGTCTGCAATTCACTCTTGGTCATCGGACGGGTAGTTCCCTTTTTAAGTAGAGAAGCTATTTTTTCAACAGTAGGAAGCTCCATCCCTCTTCTGTTGCCAAAATCAGCGATTTTTAAAAGCTGCTCTATGAATGATTTATCCGCGGTCTTAGGCATGCCGGCATTCCCGGATATTAGTCTCAAATAAGAAGGCTCGAAAATCGGCTCCCTGAGTCTTGACAGTTCATTTAGCTTTTCAGAATATGAGAAAACTGCATTTTCGCGTCCGATACCATCTACTTTATAACTGACAAGCAATCGAAAAATATCATCCAAAACTGATTTAGCCGCTCTTAGAAAATCGGGAGAACCGACAGTTGCCAATGACCTGATAACGGTTAAGAACTCATACATATTTTTCAAATATATCTTAAAGTCTACATTTGAATTGGAGCTCGTCTCCATCAAATTATTCATAAGATGCCTGACCAATTCTACTTCTTTTTGATTCATGGATGGTGAATTTTCCACTACCGATACCAATTGAATAAGACGTTGTTTTAGTGTTGTTTGCATCGATTTAGAATGAACAATAGAGCCGGAAACACCGCCGCTTTCCGCTGAGAAAACAGCAGCCAATTTTTGTTCGAAAGCGGTCTTTCGTCCGGTAGACGAAGGCTTCAACGAGTCCATCTCTTTCAAAATGGAATCGATAAGATTATCAACCGCGCCTGCTTTAATGTCTGATGACAGGGTTTGCTGAAGATTAACCGCTCCTTTCAGATTGACCGAATTACTGTTTTTGGGTAGCGCATCCGAACTGTTTCTCCTACGGATAGAAGGATCCATTATACGAATTATCTGTTTTAATACGGACATATTTTCTCGTTAAATAATTACCTTTCAGTAAATCTTTACTATTCTAAAGCCTTGTATTAATTATATTATCGGAGATAGATTAAATTAAATAAGTCATCACAGGATAATAGTTAAGCTATAATTGCGTATTCAGCAGGCGATATCTTAATAAAGTAAACTTGAATGATTAATTCACTGTATAATATGGATTGTATTGAGGGGGCAAAAACTCATCTTGCAGATAATTCTATCGATCTTATTCTGACAGATCCGCCATATGGGATTGAAGGCCAATCTCTTCATAAACATTATAACAGAGATGAAAATAACGTCTTGGATGGTTACATAGAAATTGCGCAGGAAGATTATGAGGAATTCACTGAAAAATGGATTACGCAAGCTGAAAGAGTACTGAGACCGGGAGGAAGTATATATATAGTTTCAGGATATACGAATTTGAGGCATATCCTGAACGCTTTGGCATCTACTACATTGAAAGAGGTAAATCATATTATATGGAAGTACAATTTCGGCGTTTACACAAAAAACAAATATATATCTTCACATTATCATATACTTTTTTATGAGAAACCTGGAGGAATTAGAACGTTTAATAAGTATACAAGATATGGGTCGGATGAGTACTCTTCCGATAAAAAATCCATGAATTATAGTGATAGGGAGGATGTTTGGAGTATAAAAAGGGATTTTAAAAAAGGTCAAGTAAAGAACAAAAATCAGTTGCCTGCAGAGTTATTAAAAAAAATCATCTTATACAGCACTGAAAAGGGAGATAAAGTTTGTGATTTCTTCCTCGGCGGATTCGGTACGGCAAAGGTCGCAATAGGATTAGGGAGAAAGATAGCGGGATTCGAGAGGAGTGAGATAGCATATAAGCACAATATTGCGAAAATGGATAAAATAAAACCGGGCGAATTGCTCAACTCCTTACGTAGACCAAAAGGGCGAGGAGCTAAGAATAGCGGTAAGCGATGGCTGAAGAATGATATTCGAAAGATTGAAGAGCAGTTCGATAAATGTTTAAAAGATGGCTTGACCAAATCCGCAGCTATCGAAGCGCTATCAGAAAAATATCAAAGAGGGAAATTCGGGATACTGAACATCCTCAAGAAGAGCGGACGTTGAAGGGTTAGTCTATCGTACCGGAAATTTCCAACTTAACGTTTCCGTTCGGACTCGTAACGAGTATTGAAACCGTTGACGGAGCGGGGGGATCAATGTCGCCAGGATCATCATCTCTTATGGTAAAGTCAAATAGAGTGGTAGTAATTCCCTGAATCTGCGTGTCGGGTATTATGGCAGAACCGCTTACAGATCCTACCGATGCGGAAATATCAACGGTTGAGCCTCCTTCGAGAGGATTGCCGAATTCAACATCGCTGACTCTCACGGTGAGCGTTACGTTGCCGCCATCTGCAATAGCAAACGTTGAGGCACCTACCATCTCAACAAGCGTATGCCCCGACCAAAGTATAGAATCAATTGCGAATATTGAGACTCCATCTTCGTCCTTTGTCTCCGCGGTTAATGTCACAAAACCTTTCCTTGCAAGCGCGGGAGGCGGGTTTACGGTTGTGTGTGTAACCGAAGCACGACCGCTTGTATCGGTCACCGCTGAACCTATTATGATTCCGGCACTTGTCCGGAAACTGACGGCTGTCCCGGGCCGCACTATATTTGAAAATTTATCTCCTAAAATAGCTGTGACTACCGCTTCCCTTATACTTACCAATCCGGCAATATTGAGTGTGGAGGTAATTGTAAAGTGAGCCGAATCCGGATGACCGCCGTGGATAGTAATCGGTGTTGGAGCAGAATTAATGACACCCGTACCCGGGTCGAACGTGGCAATCACCTGCACCACGCCCGCTATTGTGCCGCTGTTCAGAGCCGTTCTGACCAAACCTTCCGCATCGGTAGTTGCTGCTAAAGGAGAAAGGAACTCCCCGCCTCCCGGACCAAAAAACGAAAAACTGACTTCAGTCGGACGAAACCTGTCCAGAGTGATGCCGTTTACATCTTGCAGCCGGTATGTAATTTCCGAGGATTCCTCTTCGCCACCGGCGCCCTGTATACTTATTGACGTCCTTGTGACATTGATTACCGTTGCGTTTGACGGGGGGCCCGCTCGATTTGCAGGGGTTAATTCCTGATTAGCTAATGTTATCGTGCTGTCAACGGTCAATGTTACATTGAGGAGAGTATCAGTAACAAAGTCTTCCTGCGAAAATATGAGATCTACAACGTTACTCTCGCCAGTTTTTATAGCGATGCTGAGTGAAAAATTTCCGAGCTCACTCGTAAGAGTTGTTTCATCGTGTCCGATAGCCCTAATCTGTGCCCCTTCAATTGGATCAAAAAATACGTCATCAACTACAACACCCTTTACGATGGCTTTTGAGCCTTCCGGGTCAATCGGAAGAAGATTAGCGGGCGGCACTTCGACTGTATCACCGATAGACAACTCCAAATTCGACAATGTCGATGCAAAAAAACCTGATTTTATAATTTCAAGACTAACTACATTGGATTCATCGTTATCTATCGCCACTGCAAAGGTATAATTTCCTTCTGAATCTGTAAGCGCAGACTCTGAGTGGTTCAAAGCTCTTACATGAGCTCCTTCTATAGGAGCTTCCGTAATACCGTTAAATACGCTTCCCCTGATTCCGCCGAGTCCTTTAGACAGCGCCAAAGGAAGAAGACTCGCAGGTGGCGCGTTTACAGTATCTCCAACAGCTACACCGATATTTGAGAGTGTATCGGGAGCAAACGTAGCTTTACTTATCTCCAAACTCAGAACGTTACTTTCGCCCGCTTCAAGTGTTATTGATAAAATATAATTCCCTAAACTGTCACTGAATGCGGTCTCGGAGTGTTTTAGAGCCCTGACGAGCGCTCCTTCAATTGGTACTGCCGTAAGACCGTTCACAACTTTCCCTGAAATCGCAACATCTCCCTCTAAATCGGAGATCGGAATAAGATTAGCATCTCTTACTCTAATGGTATCTGTAAAGGAAATCCCGATGTTTGATACCGTATCAGGCAGGAAAGTGGATTTGGATATCTGTATAGTAACCGAATTGCTGTCGTCCGAATCAACGTTAAATTTAAGCACGTAGTTTCCGGCAGAGTTGGAAAACGCAGTGGCATTCGCATGATCAAAGACGGTGACGAAAGCCGAGTCAACGGGTTCGCCTGTAACTCCGTTGCGCGCAAAACCGCTTATTATCACCTGTCCTGATGTTGTAGCGATAGGTATGAGATTCGATGGAGGAGCCTTTACGGTTCCGCCGAGTTCCAAGCCTATGTTTTGTAAAGTATCGGGTAAGAAACCTGTCTTACTAATTTCTAAAGTCACAGCATCTACTTCAGGATCTTCAATCGACAGAAGGAGTTCATAAGACCCATCGGAATCGGTCTCTACCGACTCGGAAAAGCCTAAAGCTCTGACGAAAGCTCCTTCCAAGGGCTGTGACGTTTCTCCATTTACTACTTTACCTGTAATTGTTGCTTCATTGAATATTGTCTCGCAGGAAAGAGGGAAAATAAGAGCGAGAAGTAAAAATATCGTCAACGACCATTTCTGTTTATTGTTTAGAATCTGTTTTTGCATAACTGTGAAGTTATAATTTCAAACTGATTATCATGGAATATTATATACTGCATATTGGGATAAGTCAAGATATTTTAAACTGTTGCGACTGTTAAAGAGTTTACAATAATATTTGAGTAATTTTGACTACCATATTATTCATACCAGATCATTTCTGTTATGATTCGTCTGTCGAGTCCTCTATTAGTGATGTCAAGCCTCACCATTTCTATGGCTTCACTGCTATAAAAGATATTAGCGGTACCTCTCAGTTCAAGTTCGGTTACAGTTGCTCCAATGTGTAATGCACCGTAAATAGTCGGATTTCCCACAGAAGCATCTATGATCAATGATTCTCCGCCCGAGGCGATAATCAGCCCGTACCATGTAGGACTTCCCCTCATTGTGAAAGAGCCGTTGATGGCAAGAACGCCATATCCGATAGATGTTCCCTCCAGTGTGAAATTTCCATTGGAATAAACAACTATCGGATTATCTTCGCTGCCCCAATCCTGGCTAAAGGTACCTCCTTCATAGGTCTCATCGGCTATTTGCGCATAATATGCAATAAGATCAGACAGGCTGACAAGGGGACTATCACTACTTACTTCGACCACCGGGTCACCTTGAATCCATGTGGAATCGCTGTAAAATGCCTCAAACCGAATACTATCTTCAGAATTTGATAGAGTCAAGCCGGCTAAATTTGTACCATCGGGATTTTCACCGCTGCCATCCATAAGCATATCCGTACCAACTATCTGGGGATGTCCGCTGAAATCAAATAGAGTGCAATCGGATTCGACAGCAATAGAAGCTGTAATTCTTGGAATAAGAATACTCTTACTGATAAATTGGACACGTGTAGTGTGTGATTCATCTTGATAAGAACCTGTAACTGATATCTGAAGCGTATCAAAATCAAGCGTTGAATCATAACCAAGGGATGTGATGGAAGCGTTGTAAGAACCGTCAAGGAAATTATCGCTTGAATATTCTTGATTATTCTCTCCGGTCTCGGAGTGAATAGACATAATGTAATTAGCTGCAATGTTCGTCACATGCCGGGCAAGAATAGTTTCCGTGAAAATGGATGAATTCAAAGCGGATGATTCGGATGTTTTATTAATATTTTGGCGTACCATCCCAAATATCACAATAAATCCCAATACCGCAATTAAAGAGGATCTACCCATAGTTTATCCGATTAAATTTCTACTCTTATTCATACCATATTGTCTCTTGGATTGTCAGTTCCGCACTGCTCGTAGTTCCTGTGGTATCGGCAGCGGCGGCGGCATTTACAGCTGCAACAAATGCTGCAGTTGCTACGCTTACACCCTGAGTACTGTAATAAATACTTGCATTCCCAACCATGCGTAAGGAGGTTGTAGTATCGGATGATCCTATTGAAAAAGTTCCATAAATTTCCGGACCTCCATTTGCCGAAAAAGCGTCAAGACTGTCACTTGCACTGATAAATACACTACCGTACCAGACAGCGCTGGCTCCCATAGCTAATGATCCTTCCACTGCCAATATGCCATATCCTATGGTATTAGTTCCCATTACTAACCGCGAGCTCGAATAAAGTATAACTGGGTTTGCCTCACTGCCCCATGTAGTATTATTATATGAACCGCCTGCTATAGTTATATCGGCTATAGTGGCATAGTAAGCAACGAGTTCGGAAACAGTAACTGCTGATGTGTCCTCAATCACCTGAATAGGCGGATCTCCTGTTAAAAAGGAGGAATCGGCAGCAAGTGACGCACTATCTGTATCACTGCTAAGAGTGAATGCCGCCAAATCCGGTCCCGGTCCGTCACTGCCGTCAAAATTAGTATCATTACCGGTTATGGTTACGGTTCCTCCTAAATCAAACACCATCATACCTGAGCCACCTCCGACCAATACGCCACCGGTCGCATTCGGAAAATGTTCGTATTCGCTAAGAATATCAACACGACTCGTATGACTCTCGTCCTCATAAGTGGCTGTTACGATAAGTCTCACGGTGTCGCCGAGAGTCGTAAAGGTGGCGGTGTAAGAGCCACCCAAAAAGTCGGAATTAGTATATGATGAGTCATTCCCTGTACTGATATAGAGAGACAGACCATACTCGAGCGCGCTATTTGCAACATTCCGAGCAAGTATCGCGTCAGCATATTCCGATGAATTCTCGCTTGAACTCTCAGAAGTTTTATTGATGTTATTTCGTACCATTCCGAAAATCACAATAAATCCGAGGACGGTAAATAGCATTGCTCTACCCATATATTGAAATATCCTTAAGAGTGATATGTGAAACTATCAATCTCATTAAGAACCGCATGCTCCTTCAACTCTTATATCGTCCAATTCGAGTGTGCTCGGGTAAACTTGATCTGTTTTTATCACGATTCTGAATTGAAGTTCCAATTCGTGTATCCAACCCGCCAGATCTGAGATATCTTCAAATACCCTTACCCAACGATGATTAAATTCATGTCGAGTATATATGTACACGTCGCTTATAATCCATGATTCTTTATTCGGATAATCACTTGTTTTGTTGTATCGAACATATGCGGTTGAGCATCCGCTTAAATCTATATGGTCTGTAACGGTCAGGACCACCGTGTCGGGAACACCCTGCAGCGCCGCATTTTCGTCATATGGGAATATGAAGGATAATGATTGATCAGACTGATTAGGAGTTACAAGTCCTGACAATTCCCATTGTGCGATATTTACGCTGGAAAATACTTTGGTATATACAATATCGCTATCTTGTGCAAAAATCAGATTGACAGACACTGCTATACTCGCGATAAATCCAGCTGTAATTTGTATCGATTTATAGTTCATGGCGCAATCTCCTGTTCTTTTGTTATTTTGCTAACTTACTTACAGGCACCGGACTGAAGCACCTAAAATGGTTGAACATTACTTACTATATCTCCTTAATAACCAGAACAACCTAAATCGCTTTCCTAACTATCAGACATAATACAGTGCTAACGATTCAAAATCAAATATAATTAATGTCAATTCGTCGGTTGTGACCTATGATACATTTGATACGCATTTGTGATTCACAACACAATCTTAAGGCAATAATCACATATATTGAGTGCAAGTAGAGTGTTTCTACCGAGTAATAATAAGAATTATGAGTAAATTCAAGGGAAACAAAGGATTTATTTTTCTTGACTTATAACTCAGAAATTCTTATAATCAAATAACCTGAGATATGGCATGCTACTTGGAATCAGAAGATGATTTTCAAACACAGCTAATAGTCTCAACCGTTTATAAAGGAGATTAATAATGGGACAACAGCAATTGCTACTTATCGTACTTGGAACTATCATTGTTGGAGTCGCGGTCGTAGTAGGAATTAACATGTTCACGACCGGTGCCATCAACGCTGAGAGAGACGCGCTTATACAAGATGTCAATAATATTGCATCATCAGCAGCCGCGTATTGGCGTAAACCCGCTGCATTAGGTGGTGGAGCGAGATCTTTTACCGGCATAACCAATGTATCGACTTTTGGCGCCGATTCTTCAAATGCTAACGGCAGTTTTACCATGACGGTTACTTCGGCAACTGAGATCGTGGTTACTGCTACAGGAGCAAACGAAGGTGTGATAGTCGTCGCGACTATGACTCAGCAAGGAATTACGGGTACACCTATAATAACTATGCCGCCAATGTAGAGGAGTCGTAATATTTTAGGGTAATTCCTAAAATAAATGATTTTGCGGGTAGTACCGTAACAGTTACGGCTACCCGCAACTATTAAAACAAGTATTTATTGATAAGGTACTATGCTAAAGAAGCAGAATATCTGACGCAGTAAATTAAATGAAGAAAACAGAACAAACTCTTAGATTTTCAGCCCTAAGTCGGGCAATTATTATCGCGGACAAAGGAGACAATTAGGAGATGGCTCTACGTATCGGAGATGTGCTTGTTAAGCAGGGTATTATAACTGATGAGGTTCTCCAACAAGCATTAGATATACAATCTAAAGAACCACCGACATCAAGAAGAAGAGTAGGTGAAGTGCTGTATGAGGACCTTGGTATAGATAGGCACGAAGTCATACATTCACTTACTTCTCTCTACGCAATAAAAGAAATTGAAGTTTCTGTAAAAGAATTACCGGAAGAACAAATAAAATTTATTCAGGATTTCCTCGAGAATCTTTCGGATGACACGCGTACGGAGATGATCCGCGCAAAAATGATACCTCTTAATTTCGACCGTAAAAACGGGGAAGGGCTTCTTACTCTAATAGCTGCCGATCCTACCGATCCAAGTCTCCAAGGCATTGTAGAGCAATTGAATTACCGCAACTATGAAATTGCATACACAAGGCAAGAAACCGTAGAAGAACTGATCAATAAAATTCTCTCCGGCATTAACGAATTCCTCGAAATACTTGATGAGATCAATTATGACGATGAAACTGAAGTAAAAGAAGAAGACGTTGATGAAGACGCACTCGACGCCGAAATAAATCAGAGCGCGCTGACGGCGCTTGTTGAGGGAGTCCTAATTGAAGCTGTAAGACAAGATGTAAGTGATATTCATATCATACCTGCTTCAACAACAACGACTGATTTTGTTTTCAGACAAGATGGAAAGCTTGGCCTATGGCACACTCAGAAAGGTGTTAAGCCTGAAGCGATTACTGCCGTATTTAAGGATAAAACAAGGAATGTCGATAGGTTTGAAAGAGATATAGCCCAGGACGGTTTTATCCAAAGGAAAGTAGACGATTACTTAATAAGGTATCGTGTTTCCATCATTCCAATTGTTGGAAAGGAATTTGACAGAAAATTTGAAAGCGTTGTAATCAGAATCCTTGATGACAGAAAAGTAATCTCTGATCTAAAGCTACTTGGTTTGCAAACAAAAGCAATGGAGGATTTTGAAAAATCCATTGCTAAACCTTCCGGTATTATTATCGTAACTGGTCCTACCGGCAGCGGAAAGAGTACAACGCTGATAGCAGCGCTTTACGCTGTAATAACCCCTGAAGTCTGTGTGTTGACTGTTGAAGAACCTGTTGAATATCTCATTAAGGGCGCGAGGCAGTTGAAGATAAGCGATAAAATGACCTTCGATCTTGCTATGCGGGCGATACTGAGACATGATCCGGATATTGTACTTGTAGGTGAGATAAGAGATAAAAAGACTGCCGAGATAGCAATAAAATTAGCGAATACGGGGCATTTAACTTTCTCAACTCTTCATACAAACGACGCACCGAGCGCCATTTCAAGACTTTATAAAATGGGTGTAGAACCTTTCCTTATCGCTTACTCGGTCAATATAATAATGGCTCAGCGGCTCGTAAGAAGATTATGCAAAGTATGCAAGGTACCAACGGAGCAAAAAGACGATGATTTTGCGCTGAACATAGGATTTACGAAGGAAGAACTCGACAAAATAACTATATACAAACCGGTAGGATGCAGCGAGTGCAGGAACGGATATAAAGGAAGAGCGGCGATAATGGAAGCTCTTTATTTTACGCCAAGGATCCGGGAGATAATAATAGAATCCGGGACGGAAATAAACGAAAAGGCGGTTAGTGAAGAAGCGATAAAGAATGGCATGTTGACTCTTCGAGCATCAGGAAGAGCCCGCATTGAGGAGGGTCTTACCTCTGTGGAAGAAATAGCCGCAATAACAGTTGAGGATTAATAGAGACTTATGGGTCGAGCAGAGCTATTACTTGTTCTTGGCGCACTTGCGATATTCGTCAGGTTCTCACTTATAGTAAATAATTCGTTGCTGGATAACAGCACGCGAGTTCTCGAGAGTGAGTTTGAGATAACCGGAATATCACTTCTTCAGGAAACAATAAGCGAAGCAGGATTAAAGGCTTTTGACGAAGCTTCGGTCAACTCTATCCCTGCCTCCGTACCGGGGGGCTTTACTTCTTCCGCCAGCCTCGGTCCTGAGGGCGGCGAAACAGATTCAAGTATGTTTAATGATGTTGACGACTATAACGGGCTTACCATGACAGGTGCAACAATTGCAGGGATGACCTACACCATCAGTATAGAAGTCGGATATGTTTCGATAGCTGATCTTGTTACCTTTTCATCAACACTTTCAACGCTGAAACGAATGAATCTGACACTGACAAGTGATTATTTGTCAAACGATTTAAATTTAAGTTATGTTTACTCATACATAAGGGAATAAAAGATGCCAGATATAGAATTAGCGGGTTCATTTATTATCGGAGGAATGCTTCTGCTTTCCATATTAAGCTTGAATGCAGATATAATGCAGACTGCTACAATGAATAGCCTTGGCACCAACGCCCAACAAAACGTCACAAACATTGTGAGCATTTTAGAATATGACTTTAGAAAGATCGGATATCTGGTCCCGTCGGGAACCGACGCGATCATAGACTTGTCAGATACTACTATAGCATTTTGGGGAGATGTAGATAATGACGGTAACGTAGATAACGTAAGTTATTATCTAGGTCCTAAATCTGAACCCAGTGGTACTGAGAATCCCAATGATAGATACTTATATAGAGAGGTCAACGGTACAGCAAATGACGTCGCACTCGGCATGACAAGTTGGACTTTAACATACTATAACATTTCCGGGAGCGTAACTGTCACGCCGGCAGATGTACGCTCCATAAGAATCAGTTTCACAGTTGAAACTATAATACCTTTCGACACCACTTACGGCTCTGCTCGATGGGAAGGAAGATTTACACCAAAAAACTTATAAGGTAAATATATTGGCAAACAACAACTCGGGAAACGGAAAAGCAAAAACAGAATCGAATAAAAAGGGCGACCAATCGATAAGTGTCTGGTCGCAGCACACCGGTTCGTTAATATACTTCCAGAAACCACCTCTTTTATTAACGCATTTCCCGCTTGATATAGCGGAAAAATTTTTGGCGATGGGATTTGACGAGCATTATGGTGTTTATGAGGATATAATGAAAGAGGGACAGCTTGGGACGGATATGTTTCTTCTTTGTGAGGGAGAAGTAGCGATCTACAGTCAGGGAATTAAAATGGCGACCCTTGAAAAAGGTGATGTATTTGGGGAATTGATCCTTTTTAGGGAGAATTATAGGATTGCGTCAGTCAAGGTGGAGAAATCGGCTCGTTTGTTACGATATTCGAGAGAAATACTGAAAGACTTCTTCGCAAGATATGGTCAAAAAATCTTCGATTTTTATATGATGAATCTTATGGAGATATTAAGAAGAAAGCTTATCGCAACAAATAAAAAGGTGGTGGAGTTAGAACGTCAACTGATTAATAAGTAACACTCTTTTTTACATAACAGAAGTTTCGGAAGAGACGATTGTCAGTCCTACCATAACAATCATAATTATCATGGTCACCATTAAATCGATAAGAGTTACAACCTTTTCCATTCTATAACTGGTTTCAGTTTCGTAATAGTTAGCCAACTGGAGCGCATTGGATCTCAAGGCTCCCGTTTCTGCTCCTGAACGAAATCGTGATAAAGCGGTTTTTGTAAATACGCCGGTTTCTTCCATCGCCTCAACTATGCCCTTACCTTCACCGAGCATAAGAGGAATACCGACTTCTCTCATTTGTTTTTCTATATATTTGTTTCTGCATGCTTGAGACGCAATTCTAATGACCTCGATATTCTCACCGGAACCGCTATACAATGAATAAAAGACTCTTGCAAATATTTCAATGCTCATTTTGTGAAGGAGGTCGCCGATAACCGGTATTCTAATTATGTATTTATCTTTCATTAAAGCCCCGTTAGGGGTACGAATCCACATCACCAGGGAGACAGCAGGTATGGCTATCATTGCAAGAATAATAATCCAATTCGCCTGAAGGAAATTACTGAAATCCATCGTGGTTGCGGTCATGGGAGGAAGTGTTTTCCCCATTTTAAGAAAGATCCCGGCTGTTTCAGGAAAGATCACCATCACGTAGTATCCTACGACCAATCCTATAACGAACAGAGTAATGAAGGGTGTTACAAGAGCTTTCTTCATAGAACGTTTGAAATCTTCGTCTCTCTGCATAAATTTGGCGGTACTTTCGTAAACTTCCGCCATATTACCGCTTGTTGAAGCAACCGCTAACATAAATGCGGGGAATTTTCCAAATACGTCTTCGTGTTTTCCGAAGACTTCAGATCCCTCCTTACCTTCCTTAAGGTCTTTGCTTATCTCTTTAATTACTTCTCGCATTCTTTTATTGGTCGTGTCTTCTCCTAAGAGGTCTAATATTTCGTCGTAAGCCAAATTCTCATGAAGCAGGTCGGCGCACAATCGGATCCAGGATGCTATTTCAGCAGTGGGAACTCCTCCTTTGAAATCAAATAATTTCTTTTGTACCTTGAGTACTTTAAAACCGAGCTTCTCAAGAGCAGCCTGAAGTTCTTCTTTACTGTATGCTTTCTGTTCCCCTGTTTGAATATCCTGCGTACCGCGCCGCGCACGATATATAAAGTTAACTTTTTGCTGTATATTTTGGACATTCAACCGTCTTTTACGAGCGATGACATCGATGCTCTTTTTAGCTGCCTTTTTATTGTCCGCTTCGACTGTACCCTGTATGAGCTTGCCTCTGATATCTCTAGCTGTATATCGAAATAATTCCATGAATTAGATAATTATTCCTCCTGAAGTATTATTTATTATGTTGTACATATTCAAGCGCAGCATAAGTCACATAGTCTCGTATTGTATATTGTTAATAGTCTCATCAGTAATGAATATAATATAGTGAAAGAAAATCTAAGTCAAGATTAAATCTTGCGGTGAGCTAATAAATGTGTAAGTTATTAAAAGCATGTGATTTACATCAACTTACCGTTTGTATTTTACGGAGAATTACATATATTATTCAAAAGCGCGTGTAAAACCCTGTGAGTTCATATTATTATATTGTTATGGAGGCAGATAACTCACTAACTTTAAATATCTATTTTTAGGAGTAATATGGATTTATCTCAAGTAGAAGCAGCTAAGGAATTTTTAAAACCTCTAATCTCTCAAATTCCTGATACATTATATGGGCTTGAAAGAATGATGCATATAGCTAATGTAGTGAATGAATTAGAAACAGAGAAAAAGATTTTATTAAAAAAAGTAATCGATAGCATCATTTTGAGAATGCCGGAAATTGATGCATCTGATGTTGATATGGGATCTGGGGGATGCAGAGGGAAGATTTGGTATAGAGTACAGGGAGCAAAGAATCCTGATCCTGAAGCTGGCGAATACACTGAAGCAGAAACGGATTTTTTGCTTTTGAATATTATAATGGAGAAACAACAGGAATATCTTTTCAAGCATAGAAATGTGGATTTTTCTTATGTTGTAGGCAGCGGAGAAAAGGAATATCGTTTAAGGGGAGATATGTATTTTGATCTTGGGCATATCGCTTTAAACATGAGATTGATCGGCTCGGAGATCCGTCCATTTGCGGGATTTGATTTCCATCCTGAAATAGCCAAAGCTTTAAGCCTGAAATTCGTCCAACAAGGTTTGGTACTCGTTACGGGAATAACGGGTTCGGGTAAAAGTTCCACTCTCGATTCGATCATCGATGCAAACAATCGCAGCGTTGACGCTCATATCGTGATACTTGGAAGTCCGATTGAACAGGTACACCTATCTGCAAGGTGCATAGTCAGACACAGAGAAGTCGGGGCGGATGTAATGTCATTTAAAGAGGGAGCAATACAGGCATTAAGGCAAGATCCTGATATAATCGTAATCGGTGAGATGAGAGACCCCGAAACCATCATAACCGGTCTTGAGATTACCGACAGTGGGCATAAGGTGTTTTCTACTCTGCATACCAGTTCCGCCGTAGAAAGTATAGATAGAATTATAGGAGAGGTGCCAAGTGAGGTGCAAGGAAGAGTAAGAGAACGATTAGCAGAAGTTCTAA
>JADFMS010000034.1 GCA_022563775.1 Fidelibacterota bacterium
CGGCAGTAGGCTATCACTTCATCGGAGGATTTCAAACCGTTTTCTTCTTCATATAGCTTTCTAAGATCCGTTATTGACTTGAAAGTTTCATCAGGATTCGCAGCCTGTGACCACGGTATGCTGAGCGCACCGGGAATATGACCCGCTCGCTGCGCACCCTCCTGAGGATAGCCTTCCATAGCTATGATTTCTCCTGCGTACTCGGCTGGGGAACGTACGTCAACCAAGGGCTTCTTTGACTCTAGCTGAGCCTCGGTATCTTTTCTAAAAGCCCTTATGCTGGTATCCTCCGAGCTTCCGTGGTAATTCGTGGTAGGTAGGCTCGGTATATCAGTCACGAGCGGTTTTCCTTCCGCTTGCCATTTCGCCCTTCCGCCATTCATCACACGGCAGTCAGTATGCCCGTAGAGCTTGAACAGCCAAAGAGTATAGCAAGCCCACCAGTTGTTTTTATCTCCATAGAAAACCACCGTTGTGTCATTAGCAATCCCTTTCGCAGCCATGAGTTTATCAAACTCATCCTTGTTTATGAAGTCTCTAATGACCGGTGCTTGCAGATCTTTCTGCCAATCGAGCTTCACTGCCCCCTGGACATGCCCCGTGTCATATAGCTCGACATCCTCATCCGCCTCTACGATCCGCACAGACGAATCGTTTGCATGTTCTGCCACCCAATCGGTGCTTACGAGCACCTCTGGATGTGCGTAGTCTTCTGTATTCATTGTATTTACTCCCATTCCTTAATTTATGAATCCTAATTCGGACATCTATTGTCCGAATTAAAAATAACGACTGTTCTTCAGGATGTCAAGGACATATAAATTTTCTGCATACCCTCCCAGTAGGGAGATTGTTCCGCTGGTGCTGCTCCACCCTTAAAATGCCTATGGTATTATAATCCACTGAGGAAAAACAATAATCGCTACCATCTTCTCCCTTTGAAGTAAGAAGCCTAGAAATGCTAACAGACCCCAAAAACCATTTAGCCCTAAACGCCAAATTGCCATCGTCGAGCTAACATAATAAATCATCACTATCAGCATAGCCCATCCAACTACGCTGAAACCATTCTTACCAGCTGGCGGTAGATTCATACGGGATCAATTAGTAAACAGTTCGCCCCGTGTCTAAAAGCTAATTATCATCTGTATCATCATTTTTAAATATATAAGAATTGGTCAGATGAAAGTCTTGCTATTTATAATCCTAATTATTAAGTTAGACTTATAAAAATATAAAATTAATGTTACAAAATGATAACAAGTACAATTGAAGATTATCTGGCAACGATTTACAGAGTGACTTCAGAGAACCAGAAGTCTACTACCACAATCATAGCTGATAAAATGAGAGTCTCGCGGACCACAGTCACAAGTATGTTCAAGAAATTGGCTGAATCTGAATTAATCACTCATGTCCTTTATAAAGGTGTATCTTTGACTGCGACTGGAGAAAAAATCGCATTGGAGATTATCAGGCATCATAGATTAATAGAGTTATATCTTCAAAATACTATGGGTGTTCCTTGGGAAAAAGTACACGAGGAAGCTGATAAATTGGAACATATTCTCTCTGAAGAAATTGAAGATAGAATAGATAAACTATTGAATAGTCCAACAAATGATCCACATGGTGCCCCTATCCCGACAAAGGAGGGCTATGTATCTAATGATAACTTTAGACGGCTTAGTCAAGCAAAAAAGGGGGAAAATTTACTGATCAAACGAGTAGATGAAGAAGACTCCAAGAAACTTGTCTATCTGGCGAAAAAGGGACTCTATCCCAATACCGCACTTAAAGTCACCAATGTTGAACCGTTCGATGGACCGATAACAATTGAAATTGATAATACTGAAATTATAGTAGGCAATAAGATAGCAAATTCAGTTTTCGTAGATGAGATGTTAACTAAATAAGCATGAATAAATTTAAGCATAACTAAAAAGGAATCGGAGGTAAAAATGTACAAATCTTTCCTAAACTTGGGACCGAAAAAACTATTGATAGCAACACTGATGATATTCACAATATTGGGTGGTGGCTACATATTAGGGCAGTATGAAGATGGAAATAAGGCACAAACTAATGAATCCAATTCTTCATTATTAGGCAGCGCCAGATTTCAATATAACAGACCTGCTATGTACCTCAAACCGCTTGAAGATGTTTATAATCCAACCCCTCCTCCGGCAAGAACTTCCCCCGGTAAACCTCGTCTTGTTGAGTATACATTAGTTATTGATGAGGATTTAATTCACGAAGTTGCTCCCGGGGTTGAAATACCTGTATGGACTTTTAACGGTACCGTACCAGGACCTATTATACGCGCGACCGAAGGAGATACTTTACGGGTAACCCTTATAAATAATGGAGTGTATTCACATACCATTCATTTTCATGGAATTCATCCGGCAGATATGGATGGTGTGTTCGAACTCTTACCGGGAGGTAGAGAATTTGTATACGAATTCGTTGCGGAACCATATGGCGTATTTCCATATCATTGCCATTCTAATCCGGTATCGCAGCACCTTCTAAACGGATTATACGGTATGATGATAATCGATCCACCGACGCCGCGTCCGGAGGCGCAGGAGCTTGCGTTTGTCATGAGTGCGTTCGACACCGACAGAGACGGGAGTGCAGACTTTTACTCGTGGAATGGCAAGGCTTTCCAATATGCTCACAATCCCGTTTCCCTCACCTTAGGAAAACCTGTAAGAATGTATGTGCTGAATATGTTTGAAGAAATGATGGCTCCACACATCCATGCAAACATGTTTGGACTAATTCCTTCCGGAACCGCTCTTGAACCTTCCGAAATTACCGATGTTACTGACCTTGCAATAGCTGAAAGAGCGATATTTGAATTTACTTACAAATATCCGGGAACTTATATGTTTCAATGCCATTTCACGGAACATATGGAACAGGGCTTGATGGGCTGGTTTAATGTACAACCGTCTCCACTCATAAATTAGCATATTAACTCTTTTATCAAGGAGCTAGAATTATTATGGGTGTAGAAAGCGCATCCTCGGAAAAATACTCACTACTGAAATTGGTACTTAGCGGCTTAGTGCCCTTAATGCTGCTTGCGGGCTTGGTTGCGTTTATTATCATAAAAGGAACCGGCTTACGTGACTATGTGCCGGCACCCTTAGAAGAACTTTCGTTTGAACGAATTATCTTCAGTGATACAGGTATTGACGCTGAAGTTTTTAATAGCGGTCCTGAACCGCTTACTATAGCCCATGTGCAGATAGGTTGGTTCAACAGGACATCATATCAATTCACAATAAAGCCAAGTTCAACTATTCCACGTCTCGGAAAGGCAACTGTACATATTCCGTATCCCTGGGTTGAGGGTGAACCGTATGAGATCGTTCTCATCACAGGTACAGGTATGATATTTGCCCATGATGTGGAAATAGCGACGATGACGCCAAAAGTAACTTGGTCGTTGATGGGAAATTTTGCTATGCTCGGCATATACGTTGGTGTTATACCGGTCTATCTTGGTCTTTTATGGATTTATTTCCTCCGTCGCATTGACCGTAAGTGGTATGATTTCTTTTTGGCTTTAACGATTGGACTTCTTGTATTCCTCGGTGGTGATGCCATCGCTGAAGCGATTGAATTGAGTGGGCAAGTTGCCGACGTCCTTAACGGCACAGGGATTATTATTATTGGAATCAGTGCGACTATGCTCATTCTTACAGCTATTGATCAAACTGTTTCTAAGCATCGAGCGCGTAAAAATGAAGAATCCAAAGAAAATACAACCTCTTTAGACACCAAATCGGTACTAACGCTGGCTTATATCATTGCATTGAGTATTGGAATACATAATCTTGGTGAAGGACTTGCTATTGGTGGAGCATACGCGGTAGGGGAAGTATCATTAGGAGCCTTTCTTGTGCTTGGATTCATGATTCATAACATAACTGAAGGCGTTGCCATAGTGGCACCCTTATCCCGAAGTAAGTTCCCTCTTTGGCATCTATTAGTTTTAGGCTTGGTAGCAGGGGCTCCCACAATAATCGGAACATGGATAGGTGGATTTACCTTCTCTCGTGTATGGTCGTTACTACTAATATCAATAGGTGCGGGAGCTATATTTCAGGTTGTGCTGCTAATTTACCGTCAGATGCGACAAGCTTCAATACGTCGTAATGTCCATTCCATTGTTACCTATAGAAATGTGATTGGCTTTATGAGTGGATTGGCAGTAATGTATGCTACAGGCCTTTTTGTAACCGCTTGATATTGTTAGGCGTCAGATAAAAGTGGACATTTATTGGGCGTTCTGGATAATTTTATCCTTTATCTTAAATTTCATTATAAATAAAGCTTTTACGTCACGAATATTAATTAGTTAGACATGGATGATAAATGATTTTTCAAAATAAGTTGCTACTGGATGTCGTAACACTGGACAAAGTTTTTTGATGATAAACATTTAAAAGGATGAACTAATGAATAGATATCTCTTAACTATAACTGCTGTGATGGCCATTCTGATCACCACTATCAGCTGTGATAAACTTCTGACTACCGCACCTGAGGCGGGCGACGATTTCGAGACGCCCTTTGATCCTCTTCCTAACGAGCTTAATATAATGTTCGCAGCTGGTGACGAAGCATTTGATCATGCTTTTACTGCAAGTGAGGGCCTCGGCCCCATATTCAATAACGTAGCCTGCGCTGCGTGTCATTCAGCTGATGGACGCGGTACTCCAAGTGAGGCGCTTGTCAGATTCAGTAGAGGTTCCGACCTCATTCCCGATGAAGGGGGACCACAACATCAGGACAAAGCTATTCCGGGTGTACCTCTTGAACAAATCCCAAGTGACGCTCAGACTTCCGTTCGGATGCCCCCTGCCGTTTTTGGAGTGGGCTTGATGGAAGCTATCTCGGATTCGACAATTTTGTCAAATGAAGATCCCACAGATGCTGATGGCGATGGAATCTCCGGACGGGTAAACTGGGTAACTGCAGGAGACTTTGTTCCTACAGCGTTTGTTGGCGGAGGAGGTGGTCTTCAAGTGGGGCGATTCGGCCTCAAGGCGAATGTCTCTTCTCTACTCGAGCAAGTTGTGAACGCCTATCATCAGGATATGGGTATAACGAGTGATTTTATTCCTGTAGAGAATAATCATCAGGATGGCGAGGGAATTGCCCTCGGTGATTTAGCGCCTGATCCCGAAATTTCAGCCCAAACTGTGCTCGACGTAGTTGTGTACGTCCGGTTATTATCACCGCCCGCTCGGGGAGAGATAACGCCGGAAGTAACTCTTGGTGAATCTCTCTTTGAAGGTATCGGATGCGTTTCTTGCCATATTCCATCTATGAAAACAGGCGTTCATAATGTTCCGCAGCTAAATCAAGTAGATGCAAATCTGTACTCCGACCTTCTCCTGCACGATATGGGAAACGGTCTTGCAGACTTTAGGCCAGATGGTTCAGCGGATGGCTTTGAATGGCGTACTACACCGCTTTGGGGACTCCGAATAGTGCCAGATTTTCTCGACGGCAATGCATTTTATCTTCACGATGGGCGCGCGACTACTCTTGAGGACGCGATTGAATTTCACGGTGGAGAGGCACAAGCTGCTTCCGACGCCTTTTCTGCGCTTTCTCAGGACGACAAGGACGCTTTAATCGCCTTCCTGGAATCTCTATAGAGCCATTTTGGTAACCACGAGTTATACAAGGCGGAAGTTCATCAAACTCGTATCATCTGGTATTGGTGGCGGATTGATAGGCGGGGGCATTATAGGCTGTGCAACAGCAACAGTGTATCAGGGTACCCTCAACAGAAACATTCTCGAATTTCCATTATCTAAATTCAATGAAAATATAGGCGATAATTACGGATTGCTAATCTCAGCGTTTAAAATGAGTGATGCAATAATCCTGATAAAAGATACAGAAGGAGAATTTTTGGCGCTTTCGGCACGTTGCACCCATCAGGGCTGTCAGGTAAAAGTAAAAAAACAATCCTTCAATTGCTCTTGCCATGGTTCAGCTTATGACGGCTATGGAAACGTCATAAGAGGCCCTGCTCAAAAACGTCTCCGCTCGTTTCCTGTTAAAATTTTGGATGGAATTATAAAAATTAATTTAATATAGATTGGAGAATTCAGACATGAATTTTTATAAAACACTTTTACTGTTATTGTTAGCTGCCATATTTACTCCGGTATTACAGGCTCAAACCGATGAAATCAAAGAGGACTCACCTCAAGCGGGATCGCTCACTAAAGGGGGTATTTATGACAAACCCTTCATAACCGGCATCGGGGGGCGTTTGAGAATCGGTGGCTACGTAGATGCTCAGTTTAGACATCACCGCACTTTAGGAATCGTTGAAGAACAGTCATTTCTTCTGGAACGAATGAACCTCTTCACCTTCACGAATATTTCGGACAAGGTGCGCTTCATTAGCGAACTCGAATTCGAAGATGGAGGCGAAGAGGTTAAGATAGAGCTCGCCATAGTAGACTTCGAAATACACGAGGCGGTTACTTTTCGAGGGGGGATTCTCCTCTCTCCCTTAGGGCGTTTTAATCAGGCTCATGACTCGCCTGCTAATCAGCTGATTGACAGACCGCTTGTCAGCACCCAGATTATTCCGACGACATTCTCCGAAGTAGGGATGGGTTTCCTTGGTTCCTTCTATACATCGGCAACATCAAGAGTAACGTACGAAATTTATGCCGTGAATGGAATTAATGACGGCCTTGTCCTCGAATCCGGTGGTAACACATTCATTCCAAACGGCAAGAGTAATTTTGAGGATAACAATAATCACCTTTCTATCACCGGTCGAATAGCATACAGTCCTTCGTCTTCTTTTGAAATCGGAGCTTCAACACATTCAGGTCCTTACAATGTTTACAAACTTGAAGGTATTAAAGTCGACGAAAAAAGAAACGTATCGATATTTGCCTTGGATGGCTTCTTCCGGCAACAGAATTTACAAATCACCTGGGAATACGCAGAAGCAAATATCGATATTGATCCTTCACTTGGCGGCATCTATGCAGAAAATCAGAATGGCTTCTACGTCGAAGGCAACTATAAGTTTCTCGATAAAGTAGTTCCAAATTTGCCCGAGTCATATCTCATGGCTTCATTTAGGTATGAAACACTGAATTTAAATACAAACATAAGTGGTGAGGATGCTAGAAGAATTACTATTGGATTAAACTTCCGGCCGAATCCGGATACAGCTTTTAAGTTAGACTTTCAGCACAATCTGACTCATGATACCTTCAATTTGGAAGCCGAAGATACGGCCATACTATTCGGCATAGCATCCTACTTCTAGGATATTGATAATAATCGATGAACGGTGAAAGTTTTATTATTAATTAAAATATCGAATCGAAGATAGGGAGTGGATTGCTAGGTTTCATATGAGCTTGAAAGCCAAAGTCAAAAGGAGATATACGATGAATCTACTCAACACACAGAATTATTCATATCATCTAACAAACGCGCCGCAGCGAATGCTTCCCAGCTTCAGGACGCCTATGATTTTGATCTCACTGACAACGATGCTGATCATACTTTTCCTTGGTGTGCAAACCACTCAGGCCGTTCCATACTTTGCACGCAAGTATGCCATGAGCTGTGTCAGCTGTCACGTTCAAGTGCCGAAGCTTAACGAGTACGGTGAGGCGTTTTTCGCGCGAAACTATCGACTACCGAACGAAGAGGCTCGATCCACATCCGCAACTGTCCCGTTTGCAGCTTGGATTTCCGGTCGTTATGAAAAACAGACCTCAGAAAGCGTCGAAGAAGCGTTTTTACCCAAAGTCGAACTGATCAGCGGTGGGCCGATTAAGGACACCGCGCTCTCATATTTCGTCGAATGGCGCATCGTCAGTCGGTCCGTCGCAGCTCCGGATGCCCTAAAAGACCGCGGAGGACGGTTTGAAGACATATTTTTAAACCTCGGCATAGGAAGTCACACATTCACCGTCGGTCAATATCGGGCACTAAGGCAAGTCGATGTTTCTCGACGGCTTTCAGCCAGTGAACCTGCTCTATTTAGCACAAAACTGGCAGGCGACGAAACTAATAATAAACGGCTCCTGTCTCTCAGAGCGTTTTCGCCCAGCGGCCGCTCTCCGAGCATCTCCTACCAGCTGCATTCGGTTTCGGGAGATGCACCGAGTGACGGTTTCTTTCATGCAGTTACCATTCCTTTTGGAGGAGAGATTTCGTTGCCCCTTTCGCCGGGAGCAAAAGAGAACGCGAGTTTTGAGTTAGAGGGAAAACCAAAAGGTGTCTTTTTAGAATCCTTTTACCGAAAAGGGCTTAATTCAATTGGTATTCATGCGTTCATTGATGATGATCGATGGTTGTTCCAGGGGCTGGGGGTTGTGAATATCGCAGATGTTTACATCACTGGGGGTGTCGGCGCCGATAAGTTTAAGAATACAAACCATACACGACTTAGCCTGGAGGGGGAATATATCACCGCTGTCTCAGAGTGGATCCGATCAGCAGTTGGATTTCGTGTCGAACAGGTCACAAATGCT
Organism: Fidelibacterota bacterium; assembly: GCA_022563775.1. Next base: position 8,556 of record JADFMS010000034.1, read on the forward strand.
GGACGCGACCCTGCATATATCCCATATCTATTGCTCACAGGGCCGAATACGTCTTATACCTTTCGGCTAACAGCTCGATACCGTGCTCAGAAAGATAATAGTGTATTCACGGTCGATGTGGGAACACTCTTTTGAGGGGGGTAAAGAGAACCCTCTAACTCTCCTAACCCCTGCTGTGCGGTCAGGGTAAGCCTTAACCCGCAATCTCCTAAGCGGATTGGCGAACCATCGACGAATAGCGCGAAGTCACGGTACGAATAATCCAAAAGGTGTAGCATTTATAGCTGCTTTTACTTTTACGATTTAACAGAATAGGCGAGCGATTATGGATTTCTTATCAAGAGTGACCCGCTCCCTATAGCTGAACTATCTACTATGTCATAGAAAAAACCCTAATTTTGTTCAATTCTCATAAACGACCGTTATTGTGGCAGATAACCACCGTCTCAAAAGCTAATCATCAAAAGCTCCCGTTTTCATGAGTTTTGAGGTGGCTGAAACGCTGCGTCATAACCTTCGTTTATGATACACTGCTATTTTAGGAGTAGTAACTTCTTCGTCTGGACGAATCCGCAGTCGGCCAATAAACTGTCTCGGAAGAAAAATCATGGGTAAGGTCAATCCATTCGCCTGATGAGAAAATATTCCGCTCCGAACAGCTCTCGAAAATAGTAGTAAAAAGGATTACTATAAGTACCAATCCTATATGTTTCATGATTGAACTCCTCCAATTGGATCTATAAGGACATTCCGTTTATATAATATCAATCACACATGTCGAATGCTATAGTTGAATATTGATGAAAATCTTATCCCACACACCCAGTGAGAAAAAGGCGGTATGTTTTAACTGTTTTTCAAACCCATTACCTCAGTGAAAGAAACTTTAAACGCCTAATGTCTGGGCTTAGGCGATGGCTTGGAGCTGCCCCCGGACAATGTTCGGGCTCAACTGTTCTGAGCTGTGAGGGGCAGATTGAAAAGGAGTGCTTGCGTATAATCCCTGTAATGCACTATTAATTTTCAAAAATATTAAAACTTAGAAATATGCTTTATGAATGATTCTCCTTCAAATCTTTCATGACTCTCTGTCTCCTCGGTTTGCACATCAGAGAAATATTTATCATAAACCGTTGCTCGTTCATGTTTCAAAGGAGGTGAACAATAACATAATTCTGTCCATCTAACTAAACCTGACGAATCCATCATAGCTCTATCCATCGAGGCCAGAATTTCCGGACCATCAGGCACTTGATCTTCTAAACTCCCACCAGTAAGTAACTGATAAAACTCTTTGGATTTGCTTTGGTTAAATCTCGCTTGGACTTTATATATCAACTCTATAACCTCATTCTTCTAATATTTAAACGTCCTAATACCATTGTTATTTCAATGGAAGCATCTTCTTCGTCTCTACAAACCCTCCGGCCTGAAGCCTGTAGAAATAAATCCCTCACCCTACACTAGATGTGATCCAAGTTAGGGTGTAGTATTCTGGTGCGTGCCCTTAATATCCCTCCGACGGACGGCGCCACCGACCACGATACCGCTGGCTATCAAGACGATGTTCTTCACAACGAATTCCCCTTCGACTGTCAAGAGTAGAGGATTTCCGCCTTGAAAAGCGATGTCAGGTCTAAGCACCAGCACCAGAAAAGTGCCGCTTAACTGAAGCCAAAAAAGAAAAAGAGTTAGACGCAGCGCAACGCCGAATAGGAGCCCAAGTCCCACAGCTACCTCCCACACTCCCAAGAAGGGAACGAAGAAGTTAGGTGAAACCCAATATACTATGTTAGCCACTAAGTCTGCCACGGGACTGACAGCGGCGACCTTCAGCAAACCAAACCAAATGAAGACCACGCCAAGGGAATAGCGGATCATGTGTATTCCGTAAGCACTCATGAACTTTATCATTTTCTCGTCCAGCCGCGTCCATGATGCGCGAATTGACTCTTGAACGGTACTCATCATCTTGCCCCCTAGCTTCAGATTATCCGACATCTCTCGCTCCGAGCTTTCTCCGGAAATGCCTCAGTAAGATTCACGTGGTAAACCAATAATTCCATCGGCAGATAAGTCACAATCTCATTCGTAATTGTACCCTCATCGCCTATTTGGGCATCCTTATTGTAGTTTGATTTTTGTGTCACGCCTATTCTGAAATCGAGCTGCACTACCGGGACCTGCCAAGCCCGGATGCCCTTCTCAGTAGTAAAGGCATCCCAAATCTCCTGCAGAGAAGCATCTACCACCACCTCAAGTCTCTGAATCCTCTCTCCGGTTTTTGCAATAAAAGAAGTATTTCGCACTCCATCTGCCTGAGAATCTCGTGTCGTATCTGCAATGACATCCTCGAACGCTTCGTCAAATCGACTACTTTCTTCATTGGATTGTTTTTGACAAGAGATCATAGAAAGACTAATCCAGATAACTGCACAACACAAAATCGCTATCTTTGTTTTCATCTTACACCTCTACTCGGTATTGACCAGCTCTCTATAGCTGTACCGCCATCTATATTACAAATTAAGCCTTTAGAATGCACTATAAATATGTATCATAAACGATCGTTATTGAGACAAAAAACCACTGTCTCAAAATCTAATTGTCGGGAGCTCTCGATCTTATGGGAATTGTACTGCGAAATGCTGTGTGATAATCGACGTTTATGGGACAGTGCTATTTTAGAAGTAGCATCCATTGAATTTGGAAGAATATTCTTAGTCGAAGCCTATAAATGCAAATCCCGATTGCAATCGACACTTTGTATCAAAATTAATTTGACTGAAAGAATTCAACTATCACACGATAGATTTCATCGGGTGCTTCTATCCAGAGATAATGCCCGACGTTTGGCAAGATGATTAGTTTCGATTTATCGATGCTTTCACTAAGTTGTTCCGCGACATAGACGGGAATCACATCGGCATCCCCGTGTACTATCAAAGTCGGGCACTTGATTTGCTTCAAATCATCCTGAATATCGCAGTCGTCAAAATATCTATAAACTCTTCCATCCATTCCGAAGAACTAGCACCCATGCTTCCCAAGAGGACCATCGCATATTGCATCGCGAGCATAGCGCCCCACGACGCTCCGATAATATTTATCTTGCCGGGCGCCAAATTCATACGTAATTGTTCTAAATCCTCAATAAAACTCTCTATTGTGTGAGATGCAGTATCAGCATAACCTGTCGAGCGACCAGCTGCCCTCTGATCATAAAAAATTAGCTTATATCGATCAGATAGATTAGTTAGCTGGAGCATGTGATTATGCCCATATCCAGGCTAAATAATTCATTTACGGGCAAATATCTGTCAATAATAGACTGACTATAGTAGGATAACTAACAATAGCAAGAGTTTTATAAGTCGGGGTGGCGAGATTTCCTGTCTTTTGCGGGACGACCCCCTGCTCCCAAAGCAGGTGCGCTAAATCTTCAATCTATCGCCCCTTATTGTATGCCTTCAAAAACTCTTCTCTCGAAATACCTGACTAATTGCAAATTGTCCTTATTGTAAATCCTTTTATTTTCCGATGATTCGGCATGGTCAATGGAGTTTTACTTCCGTCCGGATTTTCACGCAGCATAGAAATGTGCTCCTTGTCTCTAACAATTTTGAAACTCAGCGTCTTTAATGTCTTTATTACCTTTCGTTTTGGAGCATCGGAAGGAAATTTTGTGATCAAATATCCAAACCTGCTTCATCAACAAAAGCCTCTATAACTTGTGGCTCGACTTCTAACACTTCTTTTCCAAAAGTATCAATATGAAAACGAATTGCAGACTTTACATCGGAGAGCGCCATTTCATAGGTTTCTCCTTGTCCTACCACGACACCTTTTATTCCCAATGGATATGCCACATATCCATCAGAGTTTTTTTCTACAATAATATTTACCTTTTCCATTTAGTCCTCCTTTTGCCATGACTGGCACAGAATAGTCGGGGTGGCGAGATTTCCCGCCTTCGGCTCGGGACTCAATCCCGCTATTAGCGGGGCGAACTCATCACCTCTGAACCAAATTTTAGTGCGGTCAGGATTTATCCTGACCGCACAGAAAACCTAATGGCGTCAGGACGAGTCCTGACTGCCACAAATCGTCGGGGTGGCGAGATTCGAACTATCCACCATAATTCTGTAAGCCTTATTTATCAACACTTTCCCGTCTCTTAAATATACGCCGTAGCTGGGACGTAGCTATTTTTTCCTTTTCGAAGTTAATTTTGTTAATATCTTCACGCCCCGAAGTAGGCTCTAAATGAGCGTATACCTGTGTCATAGTAATATTTCTATGACCTAACCACTTAGATATCTGAATAAGGGGTACGCCCGCCATAATCAGCCGTGATGCAAATGTATGCCGGAACGTGTGTAATCCAACTCCTCTAATGTCTAATTTGGCCTCTTTTAAGACTTTTACCACATGCCGTCTTGGCTTTCTCCTTTATGACTCGGTTTCAAGATTTACGTTTCTGGATCTTGCTTATCGCCGCATTCGCAGCATAGCGCAATCGAACATCCGCACTCAACTTGTATTTTTCTAAAATAGCAATGTCCGTGTAATTTCCAAGCTCACCGATTGCGCCTATCGCAGATACACGTAGCATGACTTGTTCCTTTGAAACAGCAATGACCCTCGCCTTTCCCAAAATATTGTCATCCTTCAATCGCATCGCAATCTGGATAGCTGTTATACGACTGGCCAAGGAAAAATTTTCATTGTTTACTATCTTCATTGCTTCGGTAGCAATATCTAGTTTGTCGATTCCAATGATTGCATTTAGTAATTCTTTAAACTCCTTTGGTTTTGCCTTGATTATGGCGTCAAGCTCGCCTTGTTGTACAATCGATGCAATCTTTAGTTTTTCAAAGTTTAATCCAATCTTTTTTTCAACTTCAGATGTCATTGATTCGCCAAACTGTTTTCTCTCCCCCGCCGCAATTTGCACCCAATCTCCATTAACTTTTTCAGAAAACTGTGCTGCGAGTCCACCTTTAACATCGATCTTTCTTACAACTTGATACTGTTTTCCATTTGCATTAAAGACAACCTTTGCAAATGCCTTATCTGTTCCTCGTTTGATCAAACCTTTGTTTGATTTTCTTGTATGTTGACCAAACAAAGCAAATGTAATTGCATCAACTATGCTGGATTTACCAGCACCATTATGCCCTACAAATACGGTAACGCCATTGCCAAACTCTAATGACGTTTCTGTGTGTGACAGGAAATTTCCCAGCTCAACTGATGTAATCATTTTTGCTTCTCCTTTTTGTATAGCGCAAAGTTTTCAACAACAATTTGAGTTGCTTCTTTTAGTCGGTTAGTTGTTAACATAGGAAGTAATTCTTTTATCGCAAAGATTGCACTCTGTTCTGAACCAAGAGCATTCACTGATAATCTAAATAATTCCTCATCAATCATGATTGGCTTTTCTAAGAAAACAGAAGAGTCAACATCATATTTGGAAATTCTCCAAAAACATCTCAAGGCAAAAGCGTTCAGGCGTGAAATCTGTGTCTGGATAATGTCATTTTCTATTTTATCGCCTTTAATTCTGAGTTCTATTATTGGCTTTCTCTCTAACCCCTCTATTTTTTTAGCAATCTCATTAATTGAGTTAGCAAGTTCGTTATACGCCGTCTTTATTGAAAACTGTGGTCTCGTGTCAAGCTCAATCCAGTCAGCTTTAGCTTCAGAACCTGAAACATCAACTTCAAAAAATCCTTTTTTTGTTTCTTTGATTCCCTCACTTGTTGTAAGTTCAATAGATCCAGGATAAGCTACAAGACCATTAAGGTGACTAAATTGTTTTTTATCGTGATCATGAAGGTGACCCATTGCATAGTATGTGAAGTTTTTTGGAAGATCAGTTGATAATAACTCACCAGCAAACTTGTTAAACTCTGTAATACCTTGGTGCATTACAAGAATCTTGTGTCCACAGTGATTCTTTGCAATCCTGTCAATCTCTGAAAACTTTTCTTCAAATTGCGAAATTTCACTTTTTCGTATCTTATCAAACCCTACCAACAAGACATCTTTGTATTCAAGTGGTTTCCCTTGTCCAATATACTTTGAAACTTCTAAGTTATGATATACATAGGGAATAGGTGTTGTACGGATTCTACTAATGTCATGTTCACCTAAAATAAAAAACGAATCAATTTTGTTTTGTTTTAATCTTTTTAGAGCATTTGCCATCTGAACTATTGCAGTTCCATTTGGATTTGGAACATGAAATATGTCACCTGCAAATATTACAAAATCAACATGATCTTTTATTGAAATATCAATAGCTTGGTTAAACGAAAGGTAAACATCTTGTTCTCTTTCTTCTGAACCATACTGTACTAGACCTAAATGTGTATCTGAAATATGTGAAAAAATCATTTAGTCCAACAACAAATCTTTTTGTACTAACTGCTGTGTTGACTCTATTGCGACTTGATTCATCTTTTCAGCTTTGGCCCATGCATTAACTGCACTTTGATCCCCTCCCATAATCTTCTCTTTTACTTCCTCAATATGAACAAGTGACGGGAGATTTACCCACTGGCCTACCATTATGGCATCGCCTACATTAAGTGAGGTCAGCTGAGCAATTAACTCGCGACTGGTAGATTCAGTAGCCGAGGCTATTTGGCGTTGGTCGTCTTCTTGAATAATCTTCATTATCGCAAAGGAACCCATCTGGCTAAGAACATTCAAGTCGACGCTTCTTGGTCTCTGTGAAACTATCCCTAGACCCATACCAAACTTTCTTCCTTCTCTAGCTATCTTTGCAGCCCAATATTTAGCACCAGTGTCATGCTCTTTTGGAATAAAGACATGAGCTTCTTCAATGATAACAAAGATTGGTGAGCTGAATCTATAATTTCTATCTCTTTTTGACTTGGCATGTCTTACTACACTTGCATCCTTTCTATCTTTGAGTAGTTGTTGTAGGTAAAACGCCACCGCAACATTTGCTTGCTTTTCACTGAGTTCAGAAATATTCAAAATGTTTGCCCGCCCTTCTTTTATGAAACTAATAGGATCTCCCATATCTGGATCTAGTATCTCGTCAAATCTCCTTTGTGCTTCATCAATTATGTCTTGTACTCTGTAAGCTGACGTTCTGTACTCTTTGAGCTTTTTATCTTC